>CANMEW010000065.1 GCA_947496905.1 Rickettsiales bacterium
ACGGAGAAATTGCCGAAGGAAATCGAGCAAAAAATTCTCGGCAATTTATCGACACCATTACCTCCCGCTGTCATGAATACAGTCGTCAATTTCTTTCAAGAGCAGAATCAGGCTGCTGTTGCGAGGGTCGCTGCTGCTGAGAAGGCTACTACTGCAAATACACCACCTCCTCCGCCATCACCATCCACGCAAAATTCAAGCAGCTCTAGGGTATTAGATGAAAATAAAAAAGGAGGCAGGGAATAGTCGAGCCCTACCTCCTAGCGGGAAGGAAGTTTGAAAGTAGACACTGTTAGCTAATTATTTTTTTCGGGATTTTTCGTTAATTTTTAGCGATTTTTTTACAAAATTTTGCCGATGTATTCTACATACCTCAAAAAATTTTGTGAAAAAATGAGCCAAAATTGACGGAAAAGAGCGGAGAAAATAATTAGCTAACAGTGTCTAAGGCTCGAATACTTACGGATTTGACGAGATTGGAGCTGGAGACTCAGCTGGAATTGAGTTTGAATCCGGAGTTGTAGATGCAGTCGGCGCTGGGGTTGTCACTGACTTAGAGAGTCCGAGATATTGCTTAGCTTGGTCAAGATTTGTACTTTGCGAGAGGTCGTTAATGCCACCTTTGAGGTTGGTTGCGATGTTGATTGGCATTTGTTTCTGACGAGTGCCAGTCAGGAAAATTGCGTTGAATAAAAGGTCTGCTGTAGCGGTTTCAGAGTTAATCGTGCCGGATAAAATCCCGTTTACCGCAGGAGCGGTAACATTGATGCGTAAGCGTCCTTCCTTGCCACCATTGATTTGAATGGTGCCGTTAGCTTGCTTGAAAGCTGTTTTAGCTTGCGGGTTGAACAGAATTTTTTCCAGACTTTGCAGCTCTTGTCGATTTGCCTGTGGCTGAAACATTTTTTGTACTAGGCTGCTCAAGCCATAACCATCAAGGCTTGGGGCGTTGGCATTAAATTTTATTTCGCTAGTAATTTGCTTGACGAATTCCTCTTTTTTATTTGCTGAAGAGGTGATGCTAGCGGAGATGTTGCTGATTCCAGAGATGCTTTTGATCCCAAAAAAATCAGACAGAAATGGCTGCAAAGAAGCGTTGCTGAAAGTTAGATTTCCATTGATGGTTTTGCTTGATTTAATGCCAATCAAACCCTTGTAGGAGAAGCTCCCACCGTAGAGGTCACATTTCAATTCTGAGGCATTAATATTGCCGTCAACTAGCCTTCCTCCCAGTTTCAAATTCTTCACTTTGAGATCGTCAATTTCCAAATTATTGAGATTGAAAGAGATGTTCCCATCAAATCCTTCTAGAGATGGCATCGAGAAAAACTGATCGAAAAAATTGTAATTTTTAATTTTGCTTGTTGCTGCCGCGATTTTTTCTTTCCCCTCTTCAGCTGCTTCTTTCCCCTCTTCAGCTGCTTCTTTCGGCGCTTCAGCCGCTACACTTTCAAGCGCTAATTCACTTTTACGCAAGGTTTCGTAGTGGAAATTGTCGGCCGTAATATTCATTTCGAATCGCGGATTTTGTCCGCTAATGTCCATCGCCAAATTGGCTTTGAGACTAGTTTTTTCCGACTTCAATTTGAGGTCAGTGATTTCGAGATAACCACGTCCGAACCTTAATTTTACTGACTGCTCAGGGAACTCCTCTCCTTTATAAATCAATTTGTCGAAGGTAAATGAAGCATCGTTCGATGAAGAGATGTCGTTCAACCACAATAGTTTTTTAAGGAGTAATCCGGGCGAGAGGTAGGCATTTTGCCCAGAGGTAAGGAAGTAGTCGTCGATGTTGAAGCTGCTCGCTTGAAAGCGACTGACGATGCTGTTGTTGCTGCCTCCACTGTCGACTCGTAACTCGCCCAGAAATTCACTCTGACCGTTATTTAAGTTGAGGTAGAGGTTGCTAAGCGCGACGCTGTTTGGTGAAAGCAAGATGTTGGAATAGAGATTGTATTCTTTGAGATTGTCGAATTTCAGATTTTGCGATTCGATTTTTAGCCACTTGAAAACTTCTTTTAGGCTCTTGCCGGTGGCGTCAAAGGTACCAACAAATTTTGGTAATTCTGTGCTGTTGTCGAGCGTGCCATTAATGCGGAATAGCCCTTCGCCCGGCACCAAAAATGTCATCGGCAAAACTAAAATTTCTCCGTGATTTGAAACGGTTAAGTAAAGATCCACATCCTTCACCTCACCCTCCAAATATTTAATATTTTTAACTTTAATTTCTGCAGTGAGGTCGAAATTTTTTATTTTTTCTGTGAAATTTAAATCGACGGAATCCGCCTCTTTCGCGACCTCTTTTGGTGATTCATCAATCAGTATGGAAGTGGCATTTTCCTGAGTTACTGTGCTGTCAGGATTATTTTTTTCGGCAGTATTTTTTTCAGTGGGAGCTGTGACTTTTGAAGTTTCAGCAGGAGGATTTTGAATTTTATTTTGAGGAATTTCAGCGACTGCAATTGTGACTGCTTCAGCAGACCAGACATTGTCAAAATCAAAATTGTCCAAATCTAAATCGACGTCAATTAGTGGAATTTTTTTGGTAAAATCTAAGTTAATTTCACCTTTGCCGCTTACCAAACTTGAGCTGACTAGTAAATTTTTAATGGCGACTTCTTTGGATTTGGAATCGATGTCAGCGGTGATTTTTATTGGCTGCGCACTGTATTTTAGTTTGTTGGTAATTAGACCATTTTCATCGATGTAGCTTTTGTAGAATGACTTCAATTCCAGAATTTCTGCCTCAATTTTTCCGGAAAAATCACTACCAAGAAATCCTAAATTTTCTGAAGAAATTTTTCCTTCTGCGCGCATTTTAATGACTGGAGAAGAGAGCTCAAAAAATGAGTCAGCGCTGCTTGAATTGGAGCTAAACTTGGCAAGAAATTTGAATTTACTGGCAATGTCATTGGTGAGGAAATCGCCATTGGCGGCAATTTTTTTGTGACTAATTTTGGCGCTGGAATTGATCGATTTTATTTCTTTTTTGCGGGCAAAGCGGTCGAAAAAATTTACCTCACCATTTTCGATTTCGATTTGCTGAATGCTGCTAATGCTGAATTTAGAAGGGTTTATTTCATCGATGGAAAATAATTTTGAGCTAATTCCGGAGTCAATTTTTGACCCTTCTGCTTGAGGATTTTTTGCGAGCTCAGCAACGACTTTTGCAAATTTATTTTCGGACAATGCTGCTGCGGTGGCAAGAGGGTAACTTTCTAGCAAGGCCTCAGTGAAAGTTATTTTTTTGATCAACAGCCCTTCAGAAAATTTAAAAACCGGAAATTTTATTTTGACGGATTTTGCGTAAAAATTGTAAATTTTTTCTGATTCTGAATTTTCAGATTTTGCCTTGTAGCTCTGTAGGTAGACGTCTTGCGCGGTGATTGATGGAGTTGGGAAGAGGCTAATTTTTACATCGCCGCTAATCGTAAAATTAGCGCCAGCAATGCGACTAACTTTTTGCGAGATTTGAAATTTTAGCGCCGAATTGTCGAAGAAAAATGGCAGGACTACAGCTAGCAAAATCGTGAATGAAAGCACTGCAACGCCAATTTTAAAACCCTCAGATTTCAAAAATTTACCCTTCAAATTTTTTGGATTTATAGCGATTTTTTCTGTGCTTTTTTGGTCAGAGTTTTTCATCTAAAGGTCGGTTTTTTCTAATTCTAGAATCAGACTCTGATTGGTGATTAGGTTACTCTTATTTTCGCTGGAATTGTAGATGGAAAGCAGCTCTAAGAACAGCAAAATTGAGATTAACAAAAAGTTGAGAACACTGTCCTTGTTTGGAGTCAGATCGACATTCTCTCCGATGTTTAGTAGTAAATGTTTTTTATTTTCGACGTTCGATTTAATCGGCAAAACCTTCAGCCTTTCCTCGATGGTTTTTTGATCAATTTTTAAAAATTTTGCGTAGGAGCGAATTAATCCCGGCGCGTACAGGCTTTTTGCAATGCGGGCAATCTCGTCATTTTCAATCGCCGAAATGTCACTTGGTTTGATCCTCAAGTAAGTGCTGATGTCAGATATTTCCATTTTTAAATCCTGACGCCTTTCCCTCAAAAATTGTCCCAAAGAAATTTCCTGCACAATTTCCGGAGAAGCTTCTGCTGCAATTTCTTCTAAAATTTTTTTTGTGACTACTTCTGAAATCTCAACAAGCGCAGGCATTGCCGGCGTTTTTATTTTTTTCGTGGTTCGTGTATTTTTTTTAATCATTGAGCAGTTGGGCAAGATTTTCTGTGGCGTCAAGAACCGCCAAAGAGGCGGCATTGTCTGACATTTTTTTTAGGGTGGCGGGATTGTTGATTAGGTTTTTTAACAGCTCATTCATTTTGTTGATGGTGAATTCTTTTTCTGTCACAACGATCGCCGCTCCATGTTTTTCAAGGTAGCGGGCATTTTTTTCTTGATGATCATCAGCAGAAAGTGCGAATGGAACTAGAATCATCGGTTTTTTTGCAGCGCAAAATTCAAAAATTGAAGATGAGCCAGAGCGAGCAATGACAAGCTGTGAGCGCTCAATTAAGCTTGGCATGTTTTTAAAAAACGAATTCATCGTGATGTTAATGTCGAAAGATTTGTACTTTTCGAAAGTCTCTTGCAGCAGCTCCTCACGGCATTGCTGCACCAGTTTGATGCTATTTTTTAAATCTCTGTTCAGGTTAAAAAAAGCCATTGGCAAAATTTCGCTAAAAATTTTTGCACCGCCGGATCCGCCAATTACCAAGATGTTAAACAATCCCTCTGCGTAATCAGCGTCATCTTCTGAAGAATTTTCTGGGTAAAAATCGGACGCCAAAATTACGTCGTAACCCATTTTATTGTGGGGAATTTCTGCGATTTTTTTAGCCTGCGGTAGACTGTAGGAAATTTTATTTAACTCCAAAATTTCTGCGCGCACAGGGTTTCCGGTGAATGTGGTTTTGTGTGAAATTGTCGCGCAAATTCCGGAAGTTTCAGCGAAGGAAAGAGCAATTTTTTTGGCATATTTGGCAAAGATTCTGTTAACTTTTCCTAGGTGAGAATTTTGTTCGTGGAGAATAATTTTGGTTTTGGTAATAATGGCTGCAATCAGGACTGGAAAGGTTGAATATCCACCAAAAGCTACGACATATTTTGGTCGTAATTTTAAAAAAAAATAGAGCGACTGAATGATTCCAATGGTAATTTTTACAGCGGCTTTGAGTAGGTCGGTTGGATTTTTTTTGAATTGTGAAGAGCTGATTATTTTTGACTGAAATTGGTCACTCTCTTGGATGTAGCTGCGGTATTTTTCGTCGCCAAAAAAAAATATTTCGAATTTTTTTTGTGACAGGTGAGTGGCTAAGCAGCGCGCTGGAATGATGTGTCCACCAGTGCCGCCGCTAGTAATAAAAATTTTTGTGAGCATGCAGTCTGCGGTCTAATTAAAATTGACAAATGTGAGTTGGTTCCTACGTTCACGCGCCTTCCTAGGGCCTGTTTTCAAACTTTTTAATGTTAAGAATGGTTAAGCATTTCATCGATTTAGACAAAATAAGCGCTAAGGATTTGCGCGAAATAATCACTTTGGCTAAGGATTTAAAAAAAGAAAAAAATACTGCCAAGCAGGCAAAATTACTGCCTCACAAAAGCTTGGCGATGATTTTTGAAAAAAATTCCACCCGAACCAGAGTGTCGTTTGAAGTTGGAATTAACCAGCTTGGCGGGCATGCAGTGGTGATGAATAAAAGTGACATGCAGCTTGGCAAGGGCGAGTCTGCCGAAGACACCGCAAAAGTTTTGTCTCGCTTCGTTGACGCAATCATGATTCGCTGCAACTCACATCAAACAATTTTGGATTTGGCGAAATTTTCTTCCGTTCCAGTAATTAATGCCCTCTCAGATTTTTCTCACCCCTGCCAAATTTTAGCCAGCATTCTAACTATTGAAGAGCATCTCGGAAAAATTTCTGGTAAAAAATTGGCTTGGTTCGGAGACGCGAACAACGTGCTTAATTCCTACATTCACGCCGCAAAAAGCTTTGGTTACGAGCTAGCAATTTCTACGCCGAAGGAGTTCGATTTCTGTAATACCGAAATCAAAAAGGCAAAAAACACTGGGGCAAAAAACACTGGGGCAAAAAACACTGGGGCAAAAAACACTGGGGCAAAAATTTCCTACTTTTTGGATGCAAAAAAAGCTGCGAAAGATGCTGATGTAATCATTTCCGACACTTGGTTTTCAATGGGTGATGAGGCAGAAAAAAATGACGCTCTGAAGCAAAAAAAATTAAATCTCCTCATGCCTCACCAAGTGAATTCTGCGCTAATGAAGCTCGCAAAAAAGCATGCGATTTTTACCCACTGTCTGCCTGCTTACCGTGGCTTTGAGGTGACTGCTGATGTGATTGATTCGAAGAGGTCAGTGGTGTTTGACGAGGTGGAAAATCGCCTCCATGTTCAGAAGGCGATTTTACTGTGGGTGATGAGAGGTTCTTAGTTGCCCTGTAGAGCGGCGGTGTTCTGCAGAACATGATGCGACGATGGTGAAGAAGGAGACAGTGCTGGCTGACCTTCCTGATGATTAGGTTCGTGATGCGAAGGATTTCCACCATGCAACACATACTCCGCAGTTAATATTATTACGGGGTGAAAATCACCTGATGTAGCGCCGAATGAGTTGCTAAGGCCATCATTAGCAACTGCCGAGATTACTGGTGCTGGAGCTGCAGAAAATTGCAGGACATCTGCATGAGTTACACATTTTTCTTCACTGCGAGATTCTGATTTTTGTAACTCTTCCAAAACATCTTCAAAGCCGCTTTCGCGCAATATTTCCGCGTAAGTATCTCTGTAATTTTTGTAGAGGTAGGAGTTAGTTTTTTCTCTGAAATATTCGCCAATACGACTTTTTAAGTCACGATCTGGCAAAGTGGTTAGGTCTCGTACATTGCTCCAGAAGTCACAAAATGCACTTTCGTCAATACCTAAGCTGCACCAGTTAGACAAAGTTTCGAGCAATCTTTTAGATTCATCTGTGTCTTCTATTGGCACGCCTTCCGGATAGATTACACTCAGAACATTCGCAACGAAGCGTTCTTTGGGCGCGTTAATTGCGTTAGCTAGAATTAGCTAAACTTCTGTTAGACGATTTTCTGATTCGTAGCTATTTATCAATCCTACAATCCCACCTTCTTCGCTTAATCCCGATTGCAAATTGGAGAAGTAGATGTCCAAGAGATACTCAGCTGTATCAGAAATTTTGTCTCTCACTATTTTTTCCCGTTATTCTTTCCGTTATTATTGTTCAGACTGCTTGTTGATGCCGTGGTTGGCGTAGATCTTGGCGCCACTTTTGTAGTCAAACCAACTCCACCAAACGGCTTAAAGTTAAGGAACCTCTGAAAAACCATCTTTTCCGGAAATTTTTTCGTTACCAAATTTTTTCGCGAGCACGTACATCAAGGTACGCTTTCCTGCTCAAAAATTTGTTGCCTAAAAATTTCTCGAAAAATCTA
>CANMEW010000066.1 GCA_947496905.1 Rickettsiales bacterium
GCTGCGGCGGATGTTAATCTGGCGAACAATGATGGCAAAACAGCACTCATGTTCGCCGCACAGAATGGTCACACAGCAGTAGTAGATTTACTAAGCCAGCTAATGGCGATCACTGCTACTGATCTAGCTGCCATTAACACTAGTCGCGCTGAAGCTAGTCGTAATCGTAATCCTGCTGCAGCAGGTTTAATGGATTTAGACGTTAGCGAAAATTCCAAGCTGGGTAAGTTAAGAACGTTGTACGAAAATCTAGTTACAGCATTCAGTTCAAATGCAGAAAATGTTGCCGGTGCTGGAGTTGGTGCTGGAGTAGCAGAAACTAAAAGTGGTGATGAAAGTAAGCAGGAAGAAGACCATAGAAAGCTAGCTGAGGCAGTAACGCTTAAGATGTTTTTACCGCAAAAAGAAGAAAAATTTTTACTGGAAAAAAATGGGACAAAGTCAGCACTATCACTAGTGCAAATAGCAGCGGAGCAGTTTGAGAAGGAGTTAAAAAATAAAACTTTTGACCTGACAGGAATCGAGGAAGGTCACGCAAAGTTTTCACAAACACTTACGGCGATCGGCAACAATAGGTTAGGTAAAGAACTTTACGAAAAACTCATAAGAAAAGGTGGAGAAGCCGCCCAAAATCTAGTTTCAAACTTCATTAAAGATGAGCCAGATCCTAAAAGAGTAAAAACAGCTGCAGATGTAGCGGTAGCTACGCCTCCTCCAGCTCCCCAACCTGCAGCAACACCCGCTTCAGCTGTCAGCGCATCCTCTACCCAACCACTCGCATCAGAGCCACACCCAACACGGTAAACCTAACCAACCTTGATTGCTGAAAAACTTCTAAACATCCGAGCGCTCTTTCTGCACTCGACATAATTTTCTACCAAGGATTCGCTGCGCTCATGCCAGCTTCCGGCATTGCCATCACCTCAAGCTCCTCAAAAAATCTAGGTTTTTTAGAGTGTCTTTAAATCTATTGCGAAGGCGCGGATTTATTCATGCGCGTCCGCAATTCTACTTTCTACGCCAGCAACTCTTCCAATTTTTTTATTACTGAGAAGGAGGAGGAGATTTTACTCTCATGCGACTTCACATCGCAGGAAAATAAAACGCGTTGGCCGGCGTGAATTTTGATTTTGCTGTTGCTCGCAAAAATCAGCGCCAGCAGCTTGTCTGGATTGCCAAATTTATTATTTTTGAAGCTGATTAAAATTCCCTCGTAGACCGCTTCCAGACGCTCAATGCCAACTTTTTTGCAAGCAGATTTTATCTTGGCGACTTCCATTAAATTCAAAATTTCTGGCGGAATTTTTCCAAAACGATCTGTCATTTCATTGATCATGTTTTCTTGCTCTTCACTGTTTTTGATCCCAGATATTTTTTTGTAGAAGCTCATGCGTAAGCTTAAATCCTGCATGTAATTTTCTGGAATGAGTAAGGAGATTCCAAGCTTGACGGAGGTAGAAAAATCAACGTCTGGCGCTGGTTGTTCACTTTTTATTTCTCCATTGGTTTTCAATTCCTCGATCGCCTCCACAAGCATTTGCTGGTAAAGCTCAACGCCAGTTTCTTTGACATGTCCCGACTGCTCATCTCCAAGTAAGTTACCGCTGCCACGGATATCCATGTCGTGACTGGCAACGGTGAAGCCAATCCCAAGTGAATCTAAATTCTGCATCACCTCTAATTTTTTTCTCGAATCAGCAGAAATTTTTTTGCGATTGTCGGTCATGAAATAAGAGTAAGCGCGAATTTTTCCGCGACCGACTCGACCTCGCAATTGATAAAGTTGCGCCAGTCCAAACATTTCCGCTTTGTAAATGATGATGGTGTTGGCGTCAGAAATATCGATTCCGGATTCGATGATTGTGGTTGAAAGCAGCATGTCGATTTTACCATCGACGAAATCATTCATGATGGAATCGAGCTGCGTTGGAGCCATCTGCCCATGGGCGTGAGTAATTTTTATTTCCGGTAATAAAATTTTTAAACGGGCTTCCATTTCTTCGATGTCACGAATGCGCGGCACAACAAAGAAAACTCGACCACCACGATTATGCTCGCGCAACACGGCTTCGCGCACAATTACTGAATCGTAAGGCATGACAAAATTCCGAACGGCGAGGCGGTCAAGTGGTGGAGTTGAGATCAAACTTAAATCTTTCACGCCAGTGAGCGACATTTGCAACGTGCGGGGAATCGGTGTGGCTGAAAGGGTGAGGACATGCACTTCATTGCGCATTTCTTTGAGTCGCTCTTTTTGTGCGACGCCGAAATGCTGCTCTTCGTCAATAATGACCAGAGCAAGATTTTTAAATTTAATATTTTTCTGCAGCAGGGCATGAGTGCCGATCACAATATTTACTTCTCCGGACTCAAGTTTTTCACGAATTTTTTTTGCATCTTTCGGCGTGATCATGCGCGAAATTTGCTCAACTTTGACATCAGTTTCGGCGAATCTTTTTGAAAAATTTTTGTAATGTTGACGAACCAAAAGTGTTGTCGGCGCAACGATGGCAACTTGTCCGCTTTGACACACAACCGCTGCCGCTCTCATTGCTACTTCGGTTTTTCCAAATCCTACATCGCCGCAAATTAAGCGATCCATCGGCGAGCCTTTGCGTAAATCTTCTTCAACCTCATCGATTGCTCTTGCTTGGTCATCGGTTTCAACGAAGCCAAATCTAACTTTAAATTCGTCGTAGAAATTTTGATCGGGAACGAAGATCGGCGCTTTTTTGATGTGACGCGCAGCCGCGATTTTTAAGAGTTCTTCGGCGGCAATTTGAATTTTCTTTTTGACCTTTTCTTTGCGATTTTTCCACCCCGCAACACCAAGGCGATCAAGCTGAATGAGAGGATTATCCGCGCCGTAACGAGTGATTAAATTAATTTCATCGACAGGCACAAACAGTGTGTCATTGCCACCATAAATGATTTTAATCATGTCGGTTTTGATACCAACCGCAGTGATGGTGTGAATGCCATCGAACTTGCCAATACCATAGTCGCGATGAACTACGAGCTCGCCAAGATTAATTGCCAAACCTTCTTCGATGAGACGTTGTGAAGCGGCTTTGCTACTTTTTTTGCGAATGATTTTTTCGCCAAAAATAGCTTGCTCACCAATGAGCATAAAATCGGAAGTGTAAAATCCGAAATGGGTTGGAAGTAGGAAAATCGCGGCTTTGCTGGGATTTACATTTTTAAGTTCGGCAAAAGTTTCGATTGCTTGAGTGGCGATTCCGTAATCGAAAAAAGTTTTTGCGACGCGCTCTTTAAAGCCTTCGGTGAGGCAGGCAATGGCAACAGTTTTTACGTCTGAATGAGTAAAGGTTCCTAAGATAAATTCTTTCATCAGGTCAAGAGGATCTCGGCGATTAGTTCTGCCAGCTAGCGCAAAATCTGGAGTTGGTCTAAACGACAAATCTAGAACTCTGACATTTCCCTCTTCGCAGTCGGATTGCCTGAATTCAATTGTGACATTTTTTTCTAAATTTTTTCTGAATTCTTCTGGAGAAAAATAGAGAAGTTCTGGCGCGATTGGATTGTAAATTGATCCGTCCGGAACCTTCATTTCAGTGACTCGCGCTTGGTAATATTCTTGGATTACTTCATCTCTGTTTTGCGCAAAAGAGAAAATTTTGTCGCCAAAAAATGTCACCGGATTTTGCGCGTAGTCAAAAAAACTGACCAAATTTTCTTCGTAAAAAAATGGCAGCCAATGTTCCATTCCCGCATATCCGCGCGCTTCGGAGATTGCTGAATAGAGTTGGTCATCTAGCGATGATGAACCCCCATCGTCGCGCTGACGCGTCGACTCGATCCCCCTAGACAGGGGGAGTATTGAACCCCCATCGTCGCGCTGACGCGTCGACTCGATCCCCCTAGACAGGGGGAGTATTGAACCCCCATCGTCGCGCTGACGCGTCGACTCGATCCCCCTAGACAGGGGGATCATGCCATCTCCAACATCTAATGTGCTAAAATTCTTGCGGTATTTTTGGCGGAAATTTTCCACCGTTTTTTTATTCATGATCACTTCGCTGGCCGGCAAAATTTCTAAATTTTTTACCGTCTCATGCGTGATTTGAGTGATCGGATCAAAAACTTTAATCGACTCAACTTCGTCACCAAAAAAATCGACGCGGTATCCAATTAATTCTGCCGCTTGCTGCATGACGATGTCGATGATGCCGCCGCGCACAGCAAATTCTCCAACATTATTGGCGCAAGCTTCGCGATTGTAGCCCTTGCTGGTTAAAAATTCAGCGATTTGCGTCAAAGAAGCTCTGCTGCCGACGCCGAGATGTAGTCCTAAATTTTTGATCTGCGAAGGTGACACTGTTTTCTGCAAAAGAGCATTTACAGAAGTTATGATGAAGAATTTTTTATTTTCTGGGCGAGTTGCGAGGCGATGCAGAGTTTTGATTCTGCTAGCTAAGATGGATGGCTTTGGAGAGGCGCGGTCGTAGGGTAGGCAGTCCCAAGCGTAAAAATTTAGTAGCTCAATTTCTGGGGAAAAAAACTGAATTTGTTTTTGGATCAATTCCATTTCAGCGTCGCTTGTGGCAACAAAAATAATGTCTGAGTGAGGAAAATTTTTAGAAATTTCTGCTGCTAAAAATCCGTGAGCATCAGTCGGTGTCCTGCTTAAAATACAGGATTCTCCAATATTTTTTAGTTTGATTTTGTAGTGCATCTAGAGCCTCTATACCGAATCTGATTGAAGATACCGAACATTTGTACCTGAATTAAATCAGATTCGGTGTTGGGGTTCCCCGCGAATGCGGGGCGCGACTCGTGTCGCGTCGCGTAAAAAATTAAAAATATACCAGAGCTACTTGAAACCTGAACTTCTAATCCAATTCGTAAGTTTGGCGCCAGTCGGCGCTGTCGGAAAAATTTGGCTGATCCTCTTTGTAAAGAATGAAGTCTTCGATTGCCAAAACATCCATTTCGGTACGCATGAAGCATTTGTAAGAATCTTGCGGACTGCAAACAATCGGCTCTCCGCGAACATTAAAGGAAGTATTAATCACCACTGCACATCCAGTTTTTTCTTCAAATTTTTTAACCAATTTAAAAAAGCGCGGATTGGTTTTTTCGTGAATAGTTTGAATGCGTGCCGAGTAATCTACATGAGTCACTGCCGGAATTTCTGAGCGCTCAATTTTTAATTTATCGATGCCAAAAAGAAGCTCTTCTTCAGCAGTCATTTTTTTGGAAATTTCCTTCCTCACATTCGCAACTAAAAGCATGTAGGGGCTGTCGCAATCAATCTCAAAATAATCCCCAGCTTTCTCACGCAGAACCGCTGGCGCAAAGGGACGAAAGCTTTCGCGATATTTTATTTTCAAGTTCATGATTGACTGCATTTTGCTGCTACGAGCATCACCAAGAATACTTCTGGCACCAAGCGAGCGTGGCCCAAATTCCATTCTACCTTGATGCCATCCAACCACTTTCTCCTCCTTCAGAGCCTCGCTTAGCAAGTTCGTCAACTCACCCTCATCTGCGACTTGGCAATATTTAGCACCAACAGAATCGAGGTAGTTTTTAACTTCCTCATTGCTGAATTTTTTTCCAAGGTAACCACCTTTCATGTTGTCGGTAAAGGATTCGTAGCATTTACGCGAATTATTTAGATGTTGGTAATAAATGCTTTGAGCTACTCCCAAGGCGCCACCAGCATCTCCCGCGGCTGGTTGAATCCAAATATTTTCGAATATTTTTTCGCGTAAAATTTTTCCATTTCCAACGCAATTCAAGGCAACGCCGCCGGCGAGAGTAAGATTTTTACTGCCAGTAATTTTTTGCGCCGTACGCGCAAGTTTGATCATCACCTCTTCCGTTACATCTTGCAGCGAGCGCGCCAAATCCATTTCGAATTGAGTTAGCTCTGATTCTGATTTTCTTTTGGGACGACCGAATAAAGCGTCGAATTTTTTATTGGTCATAGTCAAGCCAACTGAGTAGCTGAAGTAGCTCATGTCTAGCTTGAACGAACCATCATCCTTAATGTCGATTAGATTTTTTTTGATTAGATCTACGTATTTTGGCGTCCCGTAAGGCGCGAGACCCATCACTTTGTATTCACCAGAATTCACTTTGAAGCCAGCGTAGTAAGTGATTGCCGAGTAAAGTAGGCCCAAGGAATGTGGGAAATGGATTTCCTTCAAAAACTCAATTTTATTGTCGACGCCGTGAGCAATTGAGGTTGTAGTCCATTCTCCCACTCCATCCATGGTTAAAATTGCGGACTCACGAAATGGTGATGGATAAAAGCAGCTTGCGGCATGCGATTGATGATGCTCGGCAAAAAGAATTTTTTTCTCGATCTCGGTTCTAATTTTTTTAAGATCAGGATTTTCCAAGAAAGATGCCTGAATTTCTGCGAGCTCTTTAATCAGGGTGCCCTTCAGAAATAATTTATGTTTCAGCCAAACTGGCATAGCCGTAACAAATGATTTAAACCCCTTTGGCGCTTCCGCCAAGTAAGTCTCGATTAATCTTTCAAACTTAACGAAAGGCTTTTCGAAGAAGCCGATGAACTCAACCTTATCAAGCGTAATTCCAGCCTCATTCAGAACGTAACGAATGGCATTTTCCGGAAATGATTCATCGTGTTTTTTGCGCGTGAATCTCTCCTCTTGAGCTGCGGCAATTATTTCTTCGTCCTTTATTAAGCAGGCGGCGGAGTCGTGAAAAAAAGATGAGATGCCTAAGATGTACACAGGGATAATTTTTTAAATTTTAGCTGAGATTTTTTGAAAAATATTTGAGATTTCTGCGTTAGAATTGTTAGCAACAATCAAAGTTCTATTTTCAACGGAGTCAGATATTTCCTGCATCAAAGGCACATTTCCTAAAAAATTAATTCCTAATTTTTCTGCTAAATTTTTTGCGCCGTCTTTCCCAAAAACATATTTTTTCTCACCGTTAATTTCTAAGTAGGACATGTTTTGAATGATGCCGAGAATCGGAATTTTTAATTTTTCGAAACAATCGATCGACTTCACCACATCAATCACTGAGAGGCTTTGCGGCGTTGAGACAATCACAATTCCGGCAAGTGGAAATTTTTCGGCCACGCTCAAATAGACGTCTCCAGTGCCGGGAGGCATGTCAATGATCATTACATCCACCTCTTTACCATCACTTTTCCAATTCACGCTGCGAATTAATTGGTAGAGAATTTTTGTTACCATTGGTCCACGCCAGACTCCCGCCTGCTTCTCATCGATGAGTGATCCGATGGAAATGCATTTCACGCCATGTGCCATCATTGGCAAAAGCAGTTCATCTCTTGATTCCGGCTTACCTACCAAATTCATTAAATGCGGAATT
>CANMEW010000067.1 GCA_947496905.1 Rickettsiales bacterium
AACTTACTTTAATCCCATATTTTTTTCCTAAGTAGGCTTCAACAGCTTTGCGATCTGAAGTTTTTAGAACTCCGTCAAAAGCAATTACTTCCGAAATAAAACCGGTGTGATATTGGCCAATAGTACGATTTCCAATATAAAATGGTGATGGAGCAGTAATGGCGACTGCTCCTAATGCTGCTCCTGCTATATTTAAAGTTTTAACTCCGTTGATGTAAGTGATCAGAATATCAGTGCTTGCACCGCCGGTTAGTGTGGTTGTAGCTATTTCTGGCACTAACTCAACATCGCCAAATGTAAAAGCATAGTTTGTAGATGTGCCATTGTATCGTGCACCGTTTACTCCACCGACATCTCCCCTAATAAGGGAAGAATTCCAACTATAAATATATTTGAGGGTTCCAACCGGTTTTGAGCCAGTTACTTTGTAAACAATAAAAACCGTAGAGGAATAATTTGTAACCGGTGGCGTTGGAGAAGATAAGGCCTTAGTGCCTTCAAATTCCAATGCTGGTAAGTTATTTATGCCATTGACACTGTACTTTAAGCCAGTGGCTCCACCAACCGCAGTTGCGGTAAGCGTTGAAGTTGTTTGCGGATTAATGTCATTCCACACAGTAATTTCTTTTCCATCCTCAGCATCTGCGGTCAAAAAACTCTCTTCCATCGTAGGCTCTAGCCAGAGTGAAAGACCTTTAATGCTGTTAACTGGCGAAGATTGAGTCAGGGACCTTGCTGAAGCTAGCTTCATTTGACCCACCAGCCTGCTGCCTTGCGTTACGCCGGCAACTAAAATTCCGATGATTAAAATTACGATTGAGAGCTCGATTAGGGAATTTAGGTAAAACGTTTTTTGTATTTGATGGCAAAAAATTTGATGATGACTCCGCAAATGGCAGTGAGAGGAACCCCGACTAAAATCCCAACGAAACCGAAAAGCGCACCGAAGAAAAATAATCCAAAAATAATCCAGACCGGATGTAGGCCAATTTTTGAACCGATTAATTTTGGCGTGAGAAAATTTGATTCGATGATTTGTCCGAAGATGAAAACTAGCGACACCGCCAAAATGTGCGAAGGCTCAAAGCCCCACTGAAACAAAGCCACGATGATTGCAATGGTCACGCCAGAAAGCATTCCAACGTAGGGGATGAAGGAAAAAAATCCGGTTAAAAATCCGATTAAAAATCCAAAATTAAGTCCGGTGAAGCTTAGTAGGCAGGAATAAATAATGCCGAGAATGATGCAAACATTGAGCTGTCCGCGAATGTAGCCAGAAAGAGTTTTATTGATCTCGGAAGCAATTTCTTTCACAGAAGATGAGATGCTGCGCGGCAGATAGTCGTTAATTTTTTTGATCAAAATATCCCAATCTTTTAGTAGGTAAAAAACTAAAATTGGCGTGATGAAAACTAGAGACAAAATGTTGATGATGGTAATGGAAGAGCTTAGTGCGCTATCGAAAATATTTCTGGAAAAATCGACGAATCGTGAGGTGAGCTGCTCATTCTCAATGAGGTGGGAAAAATTGCTCTGCAGCTTGAACCCAACCTTGTTAAGCGTGGCAGCAATTTTTGGATAAAAATCGCTAATGATGGTTTGGAAATATCCAGGCAGAGCTTCAAGCAAAGCAGAAAATTGTGTGTAAATTATTGGTAGCAAAATTGAAAAAATTGCGACCAGTGCAGAAAGAAATAATCCGAGAATGAGTGACGTAGCGGTGAGGCGGGAAAGCCCGTGTTTCTTAACCAAAGAATCTACCAATGGATCAAGAAGAAAGGCGATGATTAGTGAGCAAACAAATGGCGCCATTACAGACTTCACCAAGTAAATCAGCCAACAAAATGCAGCAATGGCCACAATAAAAAAAATGATTTTGTCTTTTGATTTCATCAAGAAAGGTGAGGTTAATTGGCTGTAAGTGTGTAGAAATTTTCCGATTTTTTATTGAGAGAAATTCCAATTTTTGCGAAGGCTTCTTCGATGGGAACCCTGACATCCACGTAATTCACGGAGATCACCGCGTAGTCGCGCGAGATTGACTCGATATTGAGCTGATTAACCAAGTTACTATTCTCGATTTTATTTTTGATCATTAGCCAATTTCCCATGCTGCCAATGTAGATTCCAAACCTCACCAGATTCGAATTTAAAACTTTATTTTCGGAAGATTGGGTGGAGAGAAGATAGTCGATGGTTTTTTCTGCGACCTTGTCAATCAAGGCGTCTGGCTGCAATAGATCAACATTAATGAAGCTGAGCTTGATTTGCTTTTTTTGTAATTTGCGGATGTAAGAAACATTGATTGTGACCTTGTTCTCGATGTCATCAAAAGAAAAAAATAGCAGGTAAGCGGCGGCAGATTTGTACCTTGTTAGCATCGGCTCAAGACTGGAATATTCTACCAAGGCAACATTGTCGCGGTTCAACACCGCAATGTTGGCTACATCAGAGTCTGGAACGATGAATTTATTTTGAGATTTTTTACTCAAGTTTTTCTCAACAGCTTTTTTCCAATCGTTATTTTCTTCCCACAAAATTGTTTTGCGCTTCAAAGTTTTAACTGGGATCAGCAAAAAACTTTCCTCAACATTCTGGGTCTTCACATTTTTTTCTTCAGAAGTTTTTAGTTTTTTCTTTAGTAGGATGTGATCAACAAAATCTTTGGCGAACATGATGTTGAAAGTCGCGGAGTAGGAATTGCCGGCAATTTTTTCGCCGTCGATTTGTTCTGATCGAACCATGTCTGAGATTTCATCATCAGTGATGTTGTCAGCAAGGTTGATGTTCATTTCAAGGCGGGTAAGCAAAATCAAAAATGCATCTCTTCTGGCACTTGCAACTGCGGCATTTCTTGCGCCGCTTGGCGATTTACTAGCAACGTTAACGGCTACGGATTCAACAAGATAAACATTAGGTTCTGCAGCATTGGAATTTTTCGTCCCTGTAAAAAAAAATGCGCAGACGAAAATTAGGAAAAGTGAAAAAATTCTCGACATGTGGGAAGTTGGCTGAAATGATTTTTTGAAGTTTTTGTGCTGGCGTGAAGCCGCATGAATACTTACTCGGGCAAGATTTCCATCAAGTTTTAATTCGCAAGAAAAATGTCTCTAAATTACAAGCAAGCTGGCGTAGATATTGATGCCGGAAATGAGCTAATTAATCGCATCAAACCTTTTGCGAAATCAACCAAAAGAATTGGCGCCGACTCTGATTTAGGAGGTTTCGGAGCATTGTTCGATTTAAAAAAATGCAACTTCAAAGACCCAGTTTTGGTTTCTTCAACCGATGGAGTGGGCACGAAACTCAAAGTCGCAATTGAGGTTGGAAAGCATGACACGATTGGAATCGACCTAGTTGCGATGTCGGTAAATGACCTAGTAGTTCAAGGTGCGGAGCCACTTTTCTTTCTCGATTACTTTGCCTGCTCTAAGCTTGATGTTGAAGTTGCAAGCCAAGTCATCAAAGGCATCGCTGATGGTTGTAAGCAGGCAGGCTGCGCTTTGATTGGCGGCGAAACAGCAGAAATGCCGGGAATGTATTCTAATGGCGATTACGACTTAGCTGGATTCGCCGTTGGCGCCGTCGAGCGCGAATTAATTCTACCGAAAGAAACCGAGGCTGGAGATATTCTACTTGGGTTAAAATCGAGCGGAGTGCATTCCAATGGCTATTCCCTAGCGCGCTTCATTCTACAAAAAAATTCCCTGAAATTTTCTGACGCAGCTTTTGATGGAAAAAGCATTGGCGAGGTCTTACTTACTCCAACAAAAATTTACGTAAAATCTTGTTTGGAAGCGATTAAAACCGGCAAGATCAAAGCCTTGGCGCACATTACTGGCGGCGGACTCACAGAAAACTTACCACGCATTTTATCCAAAAATACTTCGCCAAAAATCGATCATAAATCTTGGAATCGTCCGCAAATTTTCGACTACTTGCAGAAGCTAGGAAATGTAACTGACGAGGAAATGCAGCGCACTTTTAATTGTGGCATTGGAATGGTTTTGGTGGTGAAAAAAAACGATGCCGACGAAGTAAAAGATGTCCTACAAAAAGCTGGTGAAGAGGTGTTTGTAATTGGGTCTTTAGATTAACTCCGATGCCCAATATCGAAATCAAAAAATCGCGACTCGCCTTTGTTTATTTTGGCATCTTGGTGGCATTTTTTGTCATTATTTTGCGCATGATTTTTATCGTCTCGATGGGAGATAAGGTAAAAATCAAAGGCATCTACGACCTCCACAAAAGCAGCAAGCGCGCTAATATTCTCGATCGCAATGATGTTCTTGTTGCCACCGACCTCAAAACAAAATCCCTCTACGTTAGCTCAGTTTTAGTTAAAAATGCTCAGGCAATTGCGCGCGGCCTGTCCGAAATTTTCCCCGACCTTTCCTACCAAGAAATTTTCAAAAAAATCTCCGACAACAGAAACAACAAGCAGTGGATTCTAATTAGGCGCAACCTCACTCCAACGCAGGTTGATCAGGTAGAAAATTTACAAATGGCGGGTCTGCTTTTTGAAAATGACCGCATTCGTGTTTACCCACAAAAATCGATCACTAGTCACTTCGTTGGTTACGTTGATTTAGATCGCAAAGGTCTTGCCGGCATCGAAATGCAATATGACCGCGCGCTTGTTGGAGGAGATGATCTGCGACTCGCAATGGATGTGCGCGTGCAAGATATTCTGCATGACGAGCTAGTGAATGGCATGACAGAATTCCGCTCTAAAGCTGCTGCAGGATTGGTGATGGACGTGAATAGTGGCGAGGTTTTGGCGCTTTCTTCCATTCCAGAATTTGATCCAAATTTACAAAATGAAGCAGAGCCTGATCAGCGCTTCAATCGCGTCACTAACGGTGTCTACGAGCTTGGATCAGTGATGAAAATTTTTACCAATGCCATCGCTTTCGAAGAGGGTTTGGTGAAAATGGAAGATGTCTACAATGTGCGAGACCCGATAAAATATGGGCGCTTCACCATTAAGGATGACCATCCAGTAAAAGACGAAATGACCGTCGCAGAAATTTTTTCCTACTCCTCAAACATCGGAACCATTAAAATTGCCGATAAAATTGGCGTCGAAACCCAAAAAGATTTTTTGGAGAAAATGGGTTTCTTGAAAAAAATCGACACTGAATTTCCGGGTCTTGGTCGACCAATTTATCCAAAAACTTGGCGTAAAATTAATCTCTACACCATTGCTTACGGACATGGCTTGGCCATCACACCACTACACTTAGCCAGCGCAGTTTCTGCAATTGCCAATGGCGGAATATTTCACCGCCCATCTTTTTTAAAATTAACAGAAGCGCCAAAAGGAAAAAGGGTGATGAAGGAATCAACCTCGGCAACAATGCGTCTCATGTTGCGTAGGGTTGTTGAGGAGGGTACAGGAAAAAATGCGAATATTGTTGGCTACGAAGTCGGAGGAAAAACCGGCACGGCGGAGCACGCTGAATTTGGTAGCTACAACGAAAAACAAACCATGGCTTCCTTCGTTGCAGTCTTCCCAATTTCTCAACCAAAATATTTGGTCTACGTGGTTTTCGATCGACCAAATTACATCTTCAACACGGGTGGAATGGTTGCAGCGCCAGTTGCGGGAAGAGTTGTAAGAAACATCGCACCTCTACTTGGAGTTATGCCAAGAGCTTCGCAAACGCCCAACCCTTAACGAGTAGCTACAACCCTCTTTGCAAAAGAGGGTGGCTTGAGGAGTAGCGAAGCGCTTCTCAAGTCGGGTGATTTAGAGCGTGTCTTTAAATTACGGAAGGCGAGTAGCCGCTTTTAGGATGATTTTTCTTGAAAAGTGAACGGGGCGTTCACTTTTCAAAAAATTGGAGCCAATAGAATCAAGGGTTAGGAGGTGGTCGCCTGTCAAATTCGCGGGTCTTACGTAAATATTTAAAAAATGAACCCTAGAACCACAAGGGTTCAACTTTTTTACTTTCAGAATATTTTTTAAAATTTTTTCTGAAGCTTAGAACTGCAAGGGTTAGATCGCAGAAGATTTTCTCGGCGCCGTGAAAATCTTTCAGAAAAATGACGTCGAAACAAATGAAAAATAAAACAAAAAAGACCACCGAAGACATCAAAAAGGCAGTAGCGGAAGGCAAATATCCGCTAGATTTTAGTCACTGCTATTTTGAGGAAAATGCGAACTTGCATGACGTTGTGTTTGCGGGAGATGTGAATTTTTACTACGCTGAATTCATGAGAGATGCTAGCTTTGGTGGAGCTAAATTTTATGGAAATACTTCTTTTGCTGCCGCTGAATTCCATTATAATGCCGCATTTCGTGGCGCTACATTTAAGGGAGAGGCTAACTTTACTTTAGCTAAATTTGCGGGAAACGCTAACTTTGATTCTGCTGATTTTGAGAAATACGCTTCCTTTATTCATGCTAAATTTGCGGGATATGCTGATTTTTTTGAGGCTAAATTTGCGGGATATACTGTCTTTGATGAGGTTAAATTTGCGGGAGATGCTGACTTTTCTCAGGCTAAATTTGAGAAAGGTGCCCACTTTAATCAGGCTAAGTTTTTAAAAGAAGTTAACTTCACCAAGTTTACTTTTGGACAAGAAGTAAATCTTAGTTTCGACAAAGCAGTGTTTGTTGGTGTAACTACGTTTGATGTGTCGGCTCCAGAGCTAAAAAAACTCTCAATGGATCATGCGATTTTTGAAGCGCCTACAATCATTCATCTGCCAGTCAAAACTTGTCCCGATTTTTCCAAGAGCCGCTTTCTAAAAACAGTAATCATCGAAGAAACTTGGACTGAAAAAAGCATTGAAGATGAGTTCAAGGAGGCGAAACGCGGAGGAGGAGAGCCTGACGAAAGTTTCAAGACA
>CANMEW010000068.1 GCA_947496905.1 Rickettsiales bacterium
ATTACGAAGTTTACAAGCAATACAAGATTGCAGAAAGACATGTGGTTACAAAAGCAGAGACCTCTTTGGTCGAATCAAAAAACTCTCTGATCAGACATTACCTTGCTCGACTCAACAGAAGAACCAAGCGTTACTCGAAAGCAATCGACATGATTTTTCATTCGATTTTTCTGTTTTTTAATAGAAAAAAGTTCTTTTATATATTTGGTTAGCAATGCCCGAATTTTTGCATGACAGGAACTGATTGAATATTTTATCTACGAACAAAGAGTAGCTACAAACAAACCAAATCTTCCAACCAACAACTCAACTTAAAATGACTAAAACAATTACGGTCGCGCATGGCGATGGCATTGGTCCTGAAATAATGGAAAGCACTTTGGAAATTTTAAAAGAAGCCAAGGCCGACATTAATTTCAGCATCATCGAGGTCGGTAAAAAAATTTACGAGAAGGGCTTCAATTCAGGTTTAATGCCCTCCGCTTGGGATGACTTAAGCAGCAGTCGCATCCTACTCAAAGCGCCAATCACTACTCCACAAGGCGGCGGTTACAAAAGCCTCAATGTGACGATGAGAAAAAAATTGGGACTATTCGCCAATGTGCGCCCCGTCTCATCTTTCTACCCATTCATCGCTACAAAATTTCCAGGAATGGATGTGGTAATTGTGCGTGAAAATGAAGAAGATCTTTACGCCGGAATTGAACATCGCCAGACTGACCAAACTTACCAATGCTTGAAGCTCGTGACTCGCTTAGGCTGTGAAAAAATTATTCGCTACGCTTTCGACTACGCCATTGCCAATGGTCGCAAAAAGGTCAGCTGCTTCTCAAAAGACAATATCATGAAAATGACCGATGGTCTTTTTCACAAAGTTTTTGACGAAATCGCCAAAGAATATCCAGAGATTAAAAACGAGCATTACATCATCGACATAGGAACGGCGCGCCTTGCCGCTAAGCCAGAAATTTTTGATGTCATCGTTACGATGAATCTTTACGGCGACATTATTTCCGACGTTGCCGCCGAAATTTCTGGATCCGTAGGGCTTGCCGGCTCTGCCAATATCGGCAAAGATTATGCCATGTTCGAAGCTATTCACGGCTCAGCTCCAGACATTGCCGGAAAAGACATGGCAAATCCAACAGGATTATTCCACGCCGCAATCATGATGCTGGTTCACATCGGTCAAAATTCGGTCGCCAGCGCAATTAAAAATGCACTCTACAAAACAATTGAAGATGGTCTGCACACGCCAGACGTCTACAGCGAAGGCATCAGTAAGAAAAAAGTTGGCACCAAGGAATTCACTCAAGCGGTAATTAAAAATTTAGGTCAGAAGCCAAGTAAATTACCAATCGCCAACTTCTCCGATGCTACACAAAAATCTGAAACTAGGTCAGAAAAACCGGCGGCAATTTGTGAAAAAAAATCCTTAATTGGCTTCGATCTTTTTATCGATTGGCGAGAGGAGTTTGACGATTTGCTGAAAATGTTGAAAGCGATGGAAAGTGAAAAGCTGGAAGTGAAAATGATCAGCGCTAAAGGCCTGCTGCTCTGGCCTCTCATCGACAAGCATGCGATGCCAAACTACTCAAAAGGTCTCACCGTTTTACGCTTCATCGGTAAGGGCATTACTGGCAAATCAAGCAATGAAATTATTGATGCGGACAAGGCAATTGCTCACCAAGAAATCATTGAAATGCTGATGATTTTTAATCAGAAAAAAATCGACTTCGTGAAATATGAAGGTCTTTATTTATTTAATGGCAAACCTGGATTCACTTCCGGACAAGGAGAATAAAAGACATCTCTAAACATTGCTTTTTTCGGTAATTTTGTCGTCAGACAAATTTGCTCGCGAGCACGTACATAAAAGGTACACTTTCCTGCTCGCAAATTTTCTTCCTAAAAATTTCTCAAAAAAATCTAATTTTTAGAGGCGCCCTAATGACAGATCAAATTAAGGAAATTCACTACAACAAAATCATCGACACCATTGAGAAAACCATCTCGAGTCCAAGCCTTTACTGGCAGTCACTCTCACTGATTTTTTGCTTCATTTTTTCTTACATTTTTTACAAGCTCAGTCGGCAATTTTTTTTTCCGAAAATCATTTCTCCTTCACTTAAAAAAAATGTCGACCTCAATCGCTTCGTTGCCAGATACCTTCTCCCCCTGCTCTACCCTTTATTCGCGGTAATTTTTTTATCCTCCGGTCTTTCGATTTATTCAAAATTTTTTAAGGAAACGATTCTGTTTTTGACCACGCTAAAACTGGTCGCACTGTTTCTTTTTCTACGCTTCTTGCGCATCTCTTCCAACAATAATTTCGTCGCCAATGCCGCTGGCTTAATTTTGATGCCAGCTTTAATTCTCGACATTTTTGGCATGTTTGACATAGCAATGGCCTATCTTGACAGCTATGCCTTCAAAATTGGAACAGTAAAAATTTCCGTCTACATCGCCATCAAAGCCTTCGTAATTCTCCTCATTGTTTTTTGGCTCTCCGGTCTCATCAGTAAAAAAAGCAAGTCATACATCGACAGCAGCAAAAGCATCAAATCTAGCACCAAGGGCATCATCAGTAAATTCATCGACATCTTGGTCTACTCGATTGTGGTGATCGTGATTCTAAAAATTTTCGGCGTTGACATGACAACTCTCGCCGTGATTGGCGGTGCCATCGGCGTGGGTATTGGATTTGGTTTGCAAAAAATCGCCTCGAACTTCATCAGCGGCATCATTCTTCTCTTCGAAAAATCAGTGGAAATCGGCGATTGGATTGAAATGGACAATGGCAGCGTCTTCGGAACGGTGAAGCATTTTGGCGGCCGCTACACTCTGATTGAATGCTTCGACGGCAAGGAAGTCATGGTTCCAAACGAAGAATTCATCATCAATAAAGTTACCAACTGGACTTACTCCAACAACCGCGCCCGCATCGACATCACTCTCGGCGTCGCCTACGGATCAGACTTAGAAAAAGTAACGGAAATAATGACCACCTGCGCCAAAGAAAATCCGCGCTGCCTCAATTACCCAGAAATTGAATGCTACGTCACCAATTTCGGCGAGTTCGATGTGAAATTTATTCTTTATTTTTGGATTAGTGACATCATTGGCGGTCGCATGAAACCAAAGGGAGAGGTGTTGATGAGCATCTGGAAAAAATTTGCCGAAGCAGGAATTAAAATCCCCGTACCGCAAAGAGAAGTGACTGTGATTAAAGGGTAGGGTAGTAACTTCTCTAAAGGAGCCTCTGAAAAACCTAGATTTTTCGAGGAGTTTGAAGTGACGACTACACCTTAAAAAATGCATCGCATTTTTAACTGACAAATGACGCAAGGCCGTAAGGCCTGAGTAATTTGCGACTTGTCGATAAAAAATAAAATTTTCAAGTAAAACGGGAATGAGCGAAGCGAATCCCTAGGAAGAAAATTGTGCCGAGCGCAGAAAGCGTACCTTGATGTACGATTCGAGCACAGGCAATCGAGCTTAAGCTCGATGCCCGTTCTTGCTAAAAATGCTTCGCATTTTTTTAACGCGGAAACCTACGCGAGCAAATTTATCTGACGACACAATTTGCGCAGCTGCTTCAGCAGCAAGGAATTTGCAACTCGTTCGATTAAAAATAAAAAAACCTACGAGTAAAATTACCGGAAAAGATGGTTTTGCAGAGGCTCCTAAATTAATCTCCACGCCGACTCATCTTTGAGCAATGTGTGAAGCATTTTATTGTTGATGCCATGCCCAGCTTTTGAAGTGGTGAAATGTCCTAAAATGTAATGCCCCGCCAAGTAAATATCGCCAATAAAATCTAGCGCTTTGTGACGCGCAAATTCATCATGGTAGCGCAGACCGCCTTTGTTCACGACGCCATTCTCATCCACTAAAATTGCATTTTCTAACGACCCGCCTTTTGCCAATCCCATTTTGTGCAGCTGATCAATCTCATGCTTGAAGCCAAATGTGCGAGCACGGCAAACATCATTTTTGAAAGAAGAGGCTCCTTGACGAAAGCTAAATTTCTGATCCTGAATTTGCTTGTGATTGAAATCGATGCGCAGATCGAGAGCGAATTCTTTTGCCGGCACAACTTCAATAAATTTATCACCCTCTTCAACTCTAACTTTTTTTACCACCTCAATCACCCTACGTGGCTGCTCTTGCAGCTCGATTCCAGAGCATTCAATTAAAAAAATAAAAGGCTCCGAACTGCCATCCATGATCGGAATTTCTGCGCCATCCAACTCAACAAAAAGATTGTCAATTCCGCATCCCCAAAGCGCCGCCATGAGATGCTCAATAGTTAAAATTTTTACGCCAAATTCATTGGCAATTGTGGTGCCAAGATTGGTGGTTACGACATTACGGTAATCAGCTTTTATTTCACCATTTTCGACGTCAGTTCTTTTAAAAATAATGCCGGTGTTGCATGGCGCTGGTAGCAGCGTCATCGAAACATTAGCTCCGCTGTGCAACCCAATCGAATTGCAGCTGATTTTACTGTTGATGGTTTTCTGTGAAATTTGGATCATTTCCTAAATGAAAAAATTGAGACTTTGTTAATGACAATCGAATTAATAAAAGCGCAGCTTGCAAGCACTCCAACGACTAGCGGAGTTTACAAATTTTTTGGTGAAAAAGACTGCGTTTTGTATGTCGGTAAAGCGAAGAATTTGCGTAAGCGACTTGCAAGTTACGGCAAGGAAAATCAGCTATCCGCACGCATTGCACGCATGATTTTTTTGGCACAAAAAATTGAAACCATTCAAACTGAAAATGAAATTGAAGCACTGCTGCTGGAGCACAATCTCATCAAAAAACTCTCGCCGAAATTTAACATCCTACTACGCGACGACAAAACTTTCCCGCAGATTTTAATTACCAATCACAAATTTCCTCAAATCACAAAATATCGCGGAGCTAAGAATGGCAATGGTCTCAGCTTCGGACCATTTGCTTCCGCTCACGACGTAAACCACGTCATCGATGCTTTGCGAAAAAGTTTTTTACTGCGTAATTGCTCCGACGCGGAATTTAAATCCCGACAAAAACCTTGTTTGGAATATCAAATCAAGAGATGCTCAGCCCCTTGTGTTGCAATGGTTTCCGAGGAAGATTACCAAAATTCAGTGAGTAATGCGGTTGGCTTTTTAAGCGGAAAATCAGCGGAAATACAAAAAAAATTAACTCACGAAATGCGGCGATTTAGTGAAAAAATGGATTACGAAAAAGCTGCGCTCATTCGCGACCAAGTTAAGTCACTAAACTCAATTCAAACGAAACAAAATATTAATGTTGATGAGCTGCGAGATTTCGATTCAATCTCAATTGTAAGCATGAATGGTGCGGTTTGCATTTATGTTTCCTTTTACCGTGCTGGACAAAATTTTGGTGCGCGACCTTATTTTTTTGAAATTGAAGAAGGGAAAAATTTAGGCGAATTTTTGTCGGAATTTTTGGGACAATTTTATTTATCCCAAACGCCTCCGAGTCTTATTTTACTTAACTTAGAGCTGCCAGAAAAAAAATTAATGAGCGAGTTTCTTGAAAAAATTCTCAACAAAAAAGTTGAAATTCTCACTCCCAAAAAAGGCGCCAAACTGGCTCTGGTTAAGGATCAAGAGAATTTAGCAATTCAAAATCTTGAACAAAAAATCTCTCAAAATTTAAACAATAAAGAGCTGCTGCTTGAGGTTAAAAAAATTTTCGATTTACCAAAAATTCCACAACGAATTGAGGTTTACGACAATAGTCACACCAGCGGAACAAATGCGGTTGGGGTCTTGATTACCGCTGGCGTAGACGGATTCATCAAAAGCGGTTACCGGAAATTTAACATTACTTTTGAGGGAGAAAAAAATCGCGATGACACTGCGATGTTACGCGAAGTTTTAACTCGACGCTTCGCTAAATCGAAGAAAGCTGAGTCAATTTATCCAGATTTGATTATTATCGATGGAGGTAAGGGGCAGTTGAATGCGGCACAAAAAGTTTTTTCTGAACTGGATGTAAAAATTAATTTTATTTGCATGTCAAAAGGTGAAGATCGCAATGCTGGTGAGGAAAATTTTCACATGATTGGGAGAGAATCTTTCACCATTCCAAAGCGCCATCCTGCGATGTATTACTTGCAGCGCCTTCGCGATGAAGCGCACCGTTTTGCGATTTCTGCCCATCGAAAAAAACGCAGAAAAACTCAAAATGAACTTGTAATTTAGAGCCGCCGCTAATTTATTTTGCCGCCTCTTCGCGGCAGCCCAAGTGACATCAGATAAAAATCAGTTCAGCTCCTTAAATCAGATTCAACCCATGCAAAAATTCACTCTACTTACATCAGTTGCTGCTGGCCTGCCTTTGATCAATATTGACACCGACATGATCATCCCGAAGCAGTTTCTTAAAACCATCAAAAGAACTGGCTTAGGTAAAACTCTTTTTTACGAAATGCGTTTCGATTTAAACGAAAAAGAAATTCCTGAATTCGTTTTGAATAAACCCGCTTTTCGCAATGCAAAAATTCTAGTTGCTGGAGAAAATTTTGGATGCGGATCAAGTCGCGAACATGCTCCATGGGCATTGATTGATTTTGGAATCAGCTGCGTAATCGCTCCATCTTTTGCCGATATTTTTTACAATAATTGCTTCAAAAACAGCATCTTGCCAATTGCACTTTCTGGCGACCAAGTTGGAGAATTGCTACAATTTACAAAAGACGAAACCAACCAAGTCACCATGGACTTACCCAAACAAGAGGTTCGCCCCGCCA
>CANMEW010000069.1 GCA_947496905.1 Rickettsiales bacterium
GAAGCCGAAAAAATGCACCGCATTTTTAACTGAGAACGGGCATGAGCGAAGCGAATCCCTAGGCAACAAATTTTTGAGCAGGAAAGCGTACCTTGATGTACGTGCTCGCGAAAAAATTTGGTAACGACAAAATTTCCGGAAAAGATGGTTTTTCAGAGGTTCCTAAAATATACCCACTTGGCTTCTTCAGCTTAAATGGGTGTAATTACAAATTTGTTGCCTTCTTAAAGAAGGCCAATTTAATCACGCGCCTTCCCTTCCGCAAGTAGATAGCAAGCAGCTAGAAACCAAGTCTCACAAAAATAAATCAAAATTATTTGTTCTCGAAATTTCTTCGACGAACGAATGAGCACGTAGCTCAGTCGGTAGAGCACCTGACTTTTAATTAGGTGGTCGTTGGTTCGATTCCAACCGTGCTCACCATCACTCTCATCCAAACAAAAAGGCTGACATCTAACCAGGTGTCAGCCTTTTTTGTTTAGTAAACTTATCGCACCTTAATTCCATATTTTTTCCCCAAATAAGCCTCGACAGATTTACGATCATCACTTTCAAGAACGCGATCATAAATAATCACTTCTGAAATGTAGCCTTTCCATGCCGAGAAAAAACTAGATGAAGAATTGCCGTAATTACCAATGTAGAATCCAGTTGAAATATTGAAGTTAATAGGAGCGCCAACAACGATATTGTTTATACCTGACGGCATATTATTGACGCCATTCGTATAAACTATAACGCTGCCAGAGCTAGAACTGGAGATAGTTATGGTATCAATTTGCGGAGTTGTGTTGATGGGCTCGCCATTAAAGGCGGATTGGCCAGATGAGCTAGCGAAATTGATGTATCTTACGTTGGTTGAAGTTTTGCCATATTCCCAACCCTGATTTGAAGAAAAATTAGTATTTCCTATTAAGGTAGATTCGGAGCCACTACTAAGACTTTGGTAAACTATGAAAGTTGTAGAAGAGTTGTTTGTCATGGGAATGTTGGAGAGCGTAAAGCGCTTCGTTGTATTACTTAAGGTAGTATTAACATTAAAACTTGCAGTGGGAATGCCGTTAATACCATCAAGTTTGTAGGTAATTTGAGGAATAGCAGGAGTGGAATCAGTAGGAAGGTCTACTGGTGATGCTATTGTTCCAGTTTGCGCTGTTGCTGTAAGAGATGAGGATATTTGAGGATTGATGTCTTTCCACTTAGTGATTGTTGCGCCATCTGCGGCGTCTGCAGCGGGGAAACTTTCTGCCATTGTTGGCTCCAGCCAAAGGGAAAGACCAGGAATTGAACTAACGTCTGAACTTTGCGTTAGAGATTTTGCTATATTAAGCTTAGATTCTCTTACTTTGCTGGACGCAGCAGTGATGCCGGCAATCAAAATTCCAATAATTAAAATTACGATTGAAAGCTCGATGAGTGAGAAGGCATTAGGTTTAGTCAAATTTAAGCTCCGTTAAACTAGTTTAAATTTGCGACAATTACAAAATGAATTTTGATAAGTCGGTTTTATTTAAAACCAAATCACCGAGATGTTGATCGACATATTCTTTGCTGACATCAACTACGGAACCATTTTTCATCTCACTCGCTTCGAAACTCACATCTTCAAGAATTTTTTCGAGCATCGTGTGTAGGCGGCGAGCGCCGATATTTTCCACCTCTCCGTTCACCTTGAAAGCCACTTTGGCAATCTCCTCAATACCATTTTTGGTGAAATTTAATTTTACATTTTCAACTCCAAGCAGTGCTACATATTGCTTTATGAGACTAGATTCTGGCTCCACCAAAATGCGCACCAAATCTTCCTCTGTTAGCGCTTTTAGCTGCACGCGAATTGGAAATCTGCCTTGCAGCTCCGGAAGAAGGTCAGAAGGCTTTGCGGCATGGAATGCTCCAGAGGCAATGAATAAAATGTGATCTGTCTTGATGATGCCATATTTTGTAGCAACAGAAGTTCCCTCCACCAATGGTAGCAAGTCACGCTGCACACCTTCGCGAGAGACGTCAGATCCCGATCCTTTTGAATTACCACGAGCGCAAATTTTGTCGATCTCATCGATGAAAACTATTCCATCATTTTCGACTGATTTCATCGCCCTGTTAATGATTTTATCCTCATCGATCATTTTATTCGACTCTTCTTCGGTAAGCTTTTTTAGAGCGTCTTCAACAATCATGCGCACCTTCTTAGCTTTTTTATCTCCAGCAGCCTTTCCCAATATTTCGCTAATGTTAATCATGCCGATTTGCCCACCGGGGACATCAAAGCTAGTAGAAAAGGAGTTAGCTGAATCAGAAACTTCGATTTCAATTTCACGGTCATTTAGCTCGCCACTATCCAGCATCTGAGAAAATTTTTCCTTGGTTTCATCAAGAGCATTTTCGCCAACCAATATTTTCAGAATTCTTTTTTTCGCATACCCTTCCGCCTTGACGTGAACTTCTTTTTTGACCTCTTGCTTGATGGACTTAATCGCCACCTCAACAAGGTCGCGGATGATTGAATCAACGTCTCGACCAACGTAACCAACTTCAGTAAATTTTGTAGCCTCAACCTTGATGAATGGAGCATTGGCTAGCTTCGCCAATCGACGCGCAACTTCAGTTTTTCCAACGCCAGTGGGTCCGATCATTAAAATATTTTTTGGGACAATTTCTTCACGCAAAGGAGACTCTACCAACTTACGGCGGTAACGATTTCTAAGTGCGATTGCGACAGCTTTTTTAGCTTCTTTCTGTCCAACGATATAACGATTTAACTCTTCAACAATTTGTTTTGGAGTAAGGTTTTGCGCCAAATTTTTTACCGTTGGGACCGGTGTGTTTTTAGAATTTTTTTTCATTTGATGGTCTTGTTGAGGAAGGAGAAATGAAGGAGAAATATTTTAAACGCCGCATGAGCGGCGCCCTGCATTTGCGGGGAACCCCATACCGAATCTGATTTAATGTAGACGAAAATAACTTGGCATCTTCGTCGGATTCGGTATAGCCATTGTATGTAGAGATGTTCAGCAGGAATACCAGTAGCAGAATTGCCAGACTAACAAAAAAAATTGTTAGGATGATCTTCACAAAACTTCGAGGATTGAAACTATTGCATCTTGCAGCTCCATCACACCGTACCCTTTCAGGCTGCTAACCAAGATGATTTCTGGATATGCTGCTGGCCATTTGGCAGATTCGTCCAAAATGTTTTTTCGTATTTTTTCCACCTCTTCAATTTTTAATTTGTCGGTTTTTGTCAGTACGATTTGAAAGGAAACAGCAAACGCATTTAGCATGTTAATCATGTCTAGATCCGATTTTTTCAAGCCTTTGACTGGATCGACCAATAAAAATAAACGCTTCAGATTCGGCCTTTTCATTAAATATTCCAAACCGGTTTTTTGCCAATGTTCGACATGGTCTGCTCTAGCTTTGGCAAAGCCGTAACCGGGCATGTCGACCAAAATGAAGCCATCTTCAAAGCCGGCGATTTTAAAAAAATTTAACTGACGAGTTCTGCCAGGAGTTGTGGAAACAATGGCAATTTTTTTACCGACTAAAGCATTGATGAGGCTAGATTTGCCAACATTTGAGGCGCCAGCAAAGGCGATTTCGGGGAAGTGAAAAGTAGGGATTTGTGAAAAGTTGTGCGCACCAAAAAGAAACTCCGGATCACCATTAAAAATTTTCTTCGCTTCTAATTTTTTCATTTTGGATTTTTTGCGGGAGGGACTCAGGCGGAAGGACTCGGAACCCTCCCTAAAAAGAGAGTTCCGAGTTGGGTATTACAAGCTTGCTCTCACAGCTTTGGTTGCATCAACCATTAATTGTAAAGCTGCTTTGGTTTCTGGCCAATCGCGAGTTTTTAATCCGCAATCAGGGTTAACCCAGATTTGTTCTGGCTTCAAAACATCCAAAGCTTTTCTCAAAAGACTTTCTATTTCCTCTTGCTTAGGAACGCGAGGGGAGTGGATGTCGTAGACGCCAGGTCCAATTTCATTTGGATATTTAAAGTTCACGAAAGCGTTGAGGAGCTCCATTTGTGAGCGTGAAGTTTCGATTGAAATGACATCTGCATCCATGTCAGCAATGGCTTTGATGATGTCGTTAAATTCAGAATAGCACATGTGAGTGTGAATCTGAGTACGATCTTCAACGCCGGAAGCGGTGATTCTGAAGGCCTCAACCGCCCATTTTAAATATTCATTCCACTTACCTTTGCGAATTGGCAGACCTTCGCGCAGAGCAGCTTCGTCAATTTGAATGATTTTAATTCCCGCTTGTTCGAGGTCGCACACTTCGTCACGAATCGCAAAAGCAATTTGCAAAGCGGTGGTTTTTCTTGGCTGATCATCGCGCACAAAAGACCACTGCAAAATTGTGATTGGCCCAGTAAGCATGCCTTTCATAATTTTTGAGGTCTGACCTTGTGCATATTTTGCCCATTCCACCGTCATTGCTTTCGGACGAGAAACATCTCCAAAAATAACTGGCGGCTTCACACAGCGCGAGCCGTAGCTTTGTACCCAGCCATTTTTAGTGAAGAAAAATCCTTTCAGCTGTTCACCGAAATATTCGACCATGTCATTTCTTTCAAACTCACCGTGAACTAGAACATCTAACCCGATTTCTTCTTGGAAGCGAATGGTGCGAGTGGTTTCTTCCTGAACAAATTTTTCATATTCAGTAGCGGAAATATTTCCGGCTTTGAAGTCAGCGCGGAATTTTCTTACTTCTTTAGTTTGTGGAAAAGAGCCGATGGTTGTGGTTGGAAGCAATGGTAGTTGGATGTGATTCGACTGAATTTTTTTGCGTGAAGCAAAATCACTTTTGCGATTCATTAGAGATTTACTGATTGCGACAACTCTTTCCTTCACATTTTCGTCGTGAATTCTGGTTGAAGTTTTTCTGGCTTGAAGAGCTTTTCTGTTGGCCTCAAGCGCAGATCCAACTTCAGCTGATCTGTTGTCGGCAGCAGTTGCGATGATCGCAATTTCGGAAAGTTTTTGCGTTGCAAAAGACAGCCAAGATTTCAATTCAGCATCCAATTTATCCTCGGCAGTTAAGTCGACGGGAGTATGTAACAAGGAGCATGAGGGAGAAATAATTACGCGATTTGCTCCAAGTTTTTCTACAGCTTTTTTAGCCACAGAAACGGAGTTCTCAAAATTATTGATCCAAATATTACGACCATCAACAAGGCCGAGAGACAAAGACTGTCGCGGTTTCACGAGATCTAAAACTTCAGCGAATTGTTCTGGTGCGCGCACCAAATCAACATGTACTGCGTCAGTATCCAAGCTAAATGCCAACTCAGCATTATTTCCTAAATTTTCGAAATAAGTCGCGAGGTGAAGCTTAGTTGTACCAGCAAATTTTTTGATTTGTGGATAGGCTTTTGAGTAAGCGCGGATTGCATCAGTAGATAGATCGGTGACCAAAAATGGCTCGTCAATTTGCACATTTTTCACGCCAATATCTTGCAATTTTTTGAAAAGTTCTCGGTAGGCGAGAAGTAAGTTATCCAGTAGATCAAGCCTGTCTGATCCATCGATTGTTTTGCCGAGTAGCAAGAAACTAACCGGCCCCAAAACAACTGGACGAGTTTCAATTCCCAATCTTTTTGCTTCCAAAAATTCGTCAAAAATTTTCGTAGAAGAAAGCTTGAAAGCCTGATCTTTTTTGAATTCGCCAACGATGTAATGGTAGTTGGTGTCGAACCACTTGGTCATTTCCATCGCAGTAACATCGACTCCGTCACGTTGAGCGCCGCGCGCCATGGCGAAATAAAGATCGAGATCAACATTGCCGTCAGAAAATTTGAAACGATCCGGAACTGCGCCAAATAAGGCGAGAGTATCTAGAGTTTGGTCGTAAAATGAAAAATCATTCGATGGAATAAAGTTAATCCCAACCGCTTTTTGCATTTGCCAATTTTTTACCCTGATCAAAGAGGCTTCTTTTTGAAGATCGGCAATGGATGAAGTTTTTTTCCAATAGCTTTCGACAGCTTTTTTAAGTTCGCGATTAGCACCAATTCTAGGAAATCCTAGGTTTGCAGTTTTTAGCATTTTTTTGATTTTTAAAGTTGTGCAAGGCTTTGCAGCAAAAGAAAAGGAAGGATGGATATGGAGGGGGTGGCGAAAATATTTTTAGATCAGCTTAAAAGCAAGGCTCCGCAAATCATGACAAAATTCTCAAGATTTTTGGAAAAACTTATAGGCGACCTTTGATTAAGATGAGAATTTTTTTAGAAAAAAATCTTGCATGGAATTGAACTCCTCTCTCCCTAGATCTCAAAAATAACTTCCCTCACGAAGCCATGCCAATCATGGCTCAAAGATTACTCAAAAATTCTTACCTTTAGGGGTTTTAAGCTCGAGCGCTGTCAATAAATTTATTTCCGAAAAGAGAAAATAAATTACTTGTGCTGCGAGAAGTAGGAAAAAAAACTCGTGACCAAATCTTACAAAAATCATATACCAGAGCTCCTTAAAACTTGAACTTCTTAGCTCTGGTATTGGGGTTCCCCACAATGTGGGGCGCCGCCCGTGCGGCGTAAAAATAAAAATATACCAGAGCTCCTTAAAACTTGAACTTCTCAGCTCTGGTATTGGGGTTCCCCACAATGTGGGGCGCCGCCCGTGCGGCGTAAAAATAAAAATATACCAGAGCTCCTTAAAACTTGAACTTCTCAGCTCTGGTATTGGGGTTCCCCACAATGTGGGGC
>CANMEW010000070.1 GCA_947496905.1 Rickettsiales bacterium
CTGCAGTTCAAGGTAAATTCGACAATTTGAAAGGCTTGAAAGAAAATATCATTGTGGGTCGTTTGATTCCAGCAGGTACTGGTTTGATGGCTGCGAAATATCGCAAAGCCGCAAATCAAGAAAAGCGTAACGAAGAAGCTGTTTCACAAGCTGCTGAGAAATCAGAAGCTAACTAAATAAAGACTCGAAATTTGGGTCGAAAAGATCCCGAAACTAATCTTTAAAAAGACGAAGTTTCGGGATCTTTTTTTTAGCTTATTCTCAGCATGACACCGAAAGTAAGTAAATTACTTAAAAAATTACAAAATGCCCGCAACCTTCTTCGCCAAATTCAAAAAAAACAAACGCGGCTACTTCTCCTTTCTCGCGCTCGCCTTTATTTTTTTCTTCACGATTTTTGCTGAATTCATCGCCAACGACAAACCTCTTCTACTGCGCTTCAACGGCGAATTTTATTTGCCGATTTTAAAAAATATTTCTGAAAAAAATCTCGGTGGCGAATTTGAAACCACCGCCGACTTCCGTGACCCTGCCGTCAAAAAATTAATCGAAAAAAATGGCTGGATGATTTTTCCACCGATCCCTTTTTCTTACGACACCATCAATTTCAACATCACCAGTCCCGCACCGTCAAAACCAAGCACCACCAATCTTTTTGGCACTGATGACAATGGCCGCGACGTTTTAGCGCGCGTCATTTACGGCATCCGCATCTCATTAATTTTCGGCCTAATCTTAACTTTTTTTAGCGCTATTTTAGGCATTTTTCTCGGCGCCACTTCCGGCTATTTCGGCGGGCTTTGCGATTTGGTTTTGCAGCGTTTCATGGAAATTTGGTCGAGCCTGCCAGTACTTTTTTTACTCATCATTTTATCCTCAATCATCGAACCCAGCTTCTTCGTTTTACTCGCACTGATGCTTTTATTTAGTTGGATGTCTCTTGTTTCCTACGTTCGCGCCGAATTTTTGCGCCTGAGAAATTTCGATTTCGTCCGCGCCAGCAAAGCAATGGGCGCTAGCAATTTCAGAATTATTTTTCGCCACATCTTGCCCAACGCCTCTCCCATCATCATCGCTAATCTGCCATTTTTGCTCGCAGGCTCTATCACCACCCTAACTTCACTAGATTTTCTCGGACTCGGATTACCAATCGGATCCCCTTCTTTAGGTGAATTACTCGCCCAAGGAAAAAATAATTTAACCGCCTACTGGCTTGGCATCACAGGCTTCGTCACAATTACCCTTATTTTAACTCTGCTCGTTTTCATCGGCGAAGCAACGCGAGATGCTTTTGACGCCAGAAAATAATTTACTTTTTGTCAGTCAAAAATAGTTTCCGTGACATCTCTTCAAAATAAATTTTCAAACACATGCCAATCGAAATTCTCATGCCCGCTCTTTCGCCAACAATGAAAGAGGGAAACCTAGCAAAATGGGTCAAAAAAGAAGGTGACAAAATCAAGGCCGGCGAAGTAATCGCCGAGATCGAAACCGACAAAGCCACCATGGAAGTTGAAGCGGTTGACGAAGGTATTTTAGGAAAAATTTTAGTTGCGGAAGGTACTGAAAATGTTGCCGTAAATTCTTGCATCGCACTCATTCTTGAAGAGGGCGAAGATAAAAAAGTTTTGGAAGGATTCGTCTCTAAATCATCTGCCAGCGCGGCTCCAGCTGCTCCACAAAAAGTTGAAGAAAAAATTGCAGCAGCTCCAGTTGCAGCGCAACCCCAACAAACTCAATCATCTACAAGCTTTTCATCTCACGTAAAAGCCAGCCCACTTGCAAAAAGAATTGCCAAAGATGAAGGCGTTTCACTTTCACAAATTAATGGTTCCGGCCCACATGGTCGCGTCATCAAAGATGATGTTTTGAACTTTTTAAGCAGCGGTGGAAACAAATCTGGCGCTGTTCGCCGCAATGCTCAAGAATTTTACTCAGTTAAAAATAGCAACATCCGCAAAGTAATCGCGCGCCGCCTGCTTGAATCAAAACAAACCGTGCCGCATTTCTACCTTTCTTGCGAATTCAACATTAACAAATTGCAAGAATTGCGCGCCGCTGTGAATGAAGCCGCAGAACTTGATGCCAGCGGAAATCCAGCTTACAAAGTGTCGGTGAATGATTTAATCATCAAAGCCACCGCAATGGCGCTAAAAAAGACTCCAGAAGCCAATTCTTCTTGGACCGATGATGCGATTTTGATCTACAACAACATCGACATCGCAATGGCAGTTGCAATTGACGGCGGATTAATCACGCCAATCATCAGAAACGCTGACCAAAAAACCATCCAAGCCATTTCAGTTGAATCAAAACAACTAGCCAAAAAAGCCCGCGACGGCAAGCTACAACCCGAAGAGTTCCAAGGCGGCTCTTTCAGTATTTCCAACCTTGGAATGTTTGGCATCGATAATTTTGCTGCCATCGTTAACCCGCCGCAAAGCTGTATTTTAGCTGTTGCACGCGCCGTTGAAAAACCAATCGTCGAACATGGTCAAATTAAAATTGCTCACATGATGAATGTGACTTTATCGTCAGATCATCGCGCTGTTGATGGCGCGGTTGGTGCAGAATTTTTAAAAGCTCTGCGTCGCTACATCGAACATCCAATTTTGATGCTGGTTTAACTAGCGTTTTAAGAAAAAGAAAAACTCGTTGCTTTCAATTGAGGTGAAAATTATTTTTCGCACCTCTTTTGAAAGCATCGTCTACCAACCCTTGCCACTCTAGGCTTCAAATAACTTATTTAAAATCGAACATGATCAAAGTAATCGAATTAATCATTGTTGCCACCTTGTTAATTTTTTCATTTTTTGCCGGCGTAAAATATTCCGATTCTGTAAAAAATCACGCTAGCTGGCTTTTCGAACCAAAAGAAGAAGAGGTAGAATTGCCCGATCTTTCTAACGAAAGCATCCAAGAAATGGGCACTCCAATGGATGAAAATGGTGAAAATCCTGATGCTGCCGGCATGCCAAATTCAGTGGACGGCGCCGCTACTCCACAAAATTTAGAACCAATGAATATCGACAATACTAACCCAAAGCCTACAGCAGCTGCCCCTGCCGCTCGCTAAAAGCTCAAAAGAATAAACACACCACATGCTTCACCGCACAAAAACCCTGCCGCTTCTTGCGGCATTGTGCTTTTTGCAATCTGTTTCATTAGCTTTAGCTGTTGATTCAGAGGCAAATCGCGAAGATCTCGTTGCCCCTAGATCGAAAAAACTCTACCGCTCTAACAGCGTTAGAAAATATCTGTCGCTTGGCGGCAGTCACACCTCCGACTACAATTCCAAATATTCCCAGCTCAACGCCAAATATTTTTACCAGAGCCAGAATTTCATCAATGAGGTGAATTTCAAAAATGAAAATAAATATTCTGACAGCGGCAGCAGTAGCAATCGGCGCTACGATGTGAAAACTTCTGAACTTTACGACCTTTCCCTCTCCAGCAAAATGCGCCTTGGCGACAGCGAAAATTACGGCGTCGCCTTTCACCGCACCATGTACGACGATCTCTCGAAATATTATTTAGACACTCACACCGCGCTTGGCGTGGGTCGCATGTTTTTTAACGACAAAATCGAACTTGATTTAAGCGTTGGCTACCACGACATCAAAACCTACGGCCACAAAATCGACTTCATTCCATCCATCCGCACTAATTTTAAAATAACTAAAAACCTCACGCTAATCCAGCGCGGCTACTGGTTCATCGATCATGAAAGCATGGATAATGAGCTTAAAAGCAGTTTGGTTTACCGCATGCGAGAAAGGCTTTCTTTGGAATTAAGACACAACTTTGAACAGCGCCGCTACGAGGATGACCACAATCGAGTGGTGACAAATCAGATTAATCGTAGCACCACGATTGGGTTGGTTTTTGATTTGGAGTGAGATTTTGGGGTAAAAAAACCAGCAAAAATCATTTTCAAAACTTAAATTTTGACAAGCGACCCCTCACCAACCCTTGATTTTGCTGTATTTCTAAAAAAACAAACATTGTTGCCGCCGGCGGCAACAATTCAAAAATTACTCAGCTTTTTGCACCACATCTTTCAACTTCAAATTTTCTTGATTCAACTTCGCAACTTCTTCCACCACCTCTTCACCCAAATCCGGCCGTAATTTCTTCACATTTGGCACCTGATGTTCATTGCCGTACATGTCAACAATCACCGTCATCTCATCTTCAAGCTTGGCTTTTTCTTCAGCGATGCCGCGGTTTAATTCGTGGCGCAATTCGTCCAAACCCAAATCATGTTCAGCGTTTTTTAAATATTTTTTGACCTCGCTAAACAGACGCTTGCCGCGGTAAAAAATCTTACCAATAAAATGGGCGATTTCTGGCAAGTCTTTTGGCTGAATAAAAATCAGCGCCACCAAAATTACCAAAATTAATTCTGCGAAAGAAAAGCCAAACATCTAACCGAACCTGCCAGTGATGTAGTCTTGTGTTTGTTGGTTTGACGGGTTGGTGAAAATTTTGTCAGTAGTGTCGTATTCAACAATTTTGCCCATGTTGAAAAAGGCAGTTTGGTTTGAAACCCGCGCCGCTTGTTGCATCGAGTGAGTTACGATGATGATGGTGAAATTTTCGCTCAGCTCGTCAATCAACTCTTCAATTTTTGCCGTGGCAATTGGGTCAAGCGCCGAACACGGCTCATCCATCAAAATCACTTCTGGCTCAATGGCAATGGTGCGCGCGATGCAAAGTCTTTGTTGCTGTCCGCCCGAAAGGCCGCTAGCTTGGTCATTCAAACGATCTTTCACTTCTTTCCAAAGCCCTGCTTTGGTCAGACTTTTTTCAACAATTTCATCGAGTTCTTTTTTGCCAGAAAAAAGTCCGTGAATTCTCGGTCCGTAAGCGACGTTTTCGTAAATTGATTTTGGAAATGGATTAGGCTTTTGAAACACCATGCCAACAGAGGCGCGAAGCAAAACTAAATCGAGATTTTCATTGTAAATATTTTTACCATCCAGCGTAATTTCGCCCTCAATTTTGCAGCCCAAAATCGTGTCATTCATGCGATTAATGCAGCGCAAAAATGAAGATTTGCCACATCCCGAAGGCCCAATTAACGCCGTAACGCTGTGCTCTTTGAAGTCTAAATTAATGTCAAATAAAGCTTGTTTTTGGCCGTAAAACAAATTGATATTTTTTGCGGAGATTTTGCTGTTCATGATTGATTTTGTAGAGTTTGAAGCACCAAAAAGAAGAGCGAACAAAATATTTTTCCATTTCTAAATTAACATTTATTTCTTTCGATGCCTCTCAAAAAATTCATGCCGCGCTCGCTCTACGGAAGATTTTTGTTAATCATCGTACTCTCAACTTTAATCGTTCAGCTAGTTTCGATTTACGTTTTCTACTACACCCACCTCGACGTAATCAGCAAACACATGGCCCGCAGTGTCATTGAAGAAATGGTGTTTGTGCAAAAATCAGTCAACAAACCCGGCTACCAAGCCCTACTGCAAGACCTCTCAGAAAATACCGGACTAAGCTTTTCTTTCGAAGAAAGACGCCGCCTAAAAAAGAAAAAAATCGGTGACAGTGACTGGAAACAAAACAAATTTTACAACTACATCAATCCGCTAATTGATCCTTACAACCGCTTCAAGTCTGAGCTAGAAAGCCACGGCTTAAAAACCTACGAAATTTTTGAAAATCCCGATGATGACAATTTCATCACGGTCAAAGTGCAAACCCGCCAAGGTCTAATTTCTTTTGAAGTTCCGGTCAAAAGAATCACCAGCTCCAGCGCTTACGTATTCACCTTCTGGATGATGTTGAGCGCTCTTCTCACCTCATTCATTTCAATTATTTTCTTACGCAATCAAATGCGCTCGCTGCGTGAATTAAGCGCGGCGGCTGAAAAATTCGGACGCGGCCAAGACGCGCCAAACCTCAAGCCAACCGGTTCCGATGAAATTCGTTCACTGACGATTTCCTTCATCAAAATGAAAGAGCGCGTGATGCGGCAAATTACTCAGCGAACCGACATGCTTTCTGGCGTATCGCACGACCTACGCACGCCTTTGACGCGCATGAAATTGCAACTCGAAATGATGAGCCAGTCACAAGAAATTGAAGATTTAAAAAGCGACATTTCCGACATGGAAAAACTGGTCGAAGAATATTTAGATTTCGCCCGCATTGATGAGAAAGAGCGCAACTCGCCAGTCAAAATCAAAAAATTTCTACAAGAAAAAGTGGTGCATTACTATTCCAAAATGAATCGCAGCATCCGCGATTTAATTGAGCTCGACGATGATTTAGAAATCTCAGTAAAAAAATTAGCCCTCAAACGCGCGCTTAATAATTTGATCGACAATGCTTTCAATTACGGCAATCAGGTCAATTTCGCTGCCTCACTTTCCGACAATAATTTGATGATGACAATTGACGACAATGGCCCCGGCATTCCCGCAAGCGAGCGCAACAATGTCTTCAAACCATTTTACCGCATTGACAATTCTCGCAACCTCGATAAAAAAACGCTTTCCGGCGGCTCTGGGCTTGGTCTGGCGATCGCGATGGACGCGGTCACTTCTCACGGCGGTCGCATTAAACTTTCTGATTCGCCACTGGGCGGACTTCGCGTTACAATCTTTATTCCTGTCTAATGAAAATCACTGTAATTGGCAGCGGCTACGTTGGCCTTGTTTCGGGCATTTGCTTTGCGAAATTGGGACATG
>CANMEW010000071.1 GCA_947496905.1 Rickettsiales bacterium
GTTTCCGTACACATTACTGTCAAAGCTCGGAGATGTTTCATTAATTGCTGATGGCTTAATCATGTCGTGATTTTCTTCCAAGAAACTGAAGCCAAAAATCCCCAAAGCGTCCACATCATTTTTCAATTTCTGCACGATCAAATTGTCATTCTCTCCCGCCTCAATGAAGTGACCATCGCTTCTAATCACATGACATTTTTTCTTTCTGATTTTTGCGTCAGGATAGGTAGCAGCAAATTCTGGCAGACCAAGGCAGACATCCTCCATTGCTAGCTCCACAAAGGCATCGCGCGTTCCTGAAGTTGTTGGCGGACCGTAAACCGCAATGTTAATTGCTGGTAAATGCTGATCGATCTCACTCCATTTTTGGTAAGGATTCTTTATCAATTCTCCGCCATTTTTACTCGGAACTTTTTCCGCCAATGCGAGGAATATTTGTTTTTTCGTTAGGCTATAATTCCTTCCGGCAGAAGCGTTAGCGAGCACAATGCCATCGTAACCAATTTTAATTTCGACGACACCAGTCACGCCATGTTCGGCACATTTTTTTAATTCACTTTTTTCAATTTTTCGCGATGCATTGGAAAAGTCTGGGTAGTTGTAGCCTACGCCAGAACAGAACAGCTTGAATCCACCGCCAGTTCCAGTCGCTTCAACAATCGGGGTTTTGAATTTAGTCTCGCGACCAAATGTTTCCGCGATCACCGCGGTGAAAGGGTAAACGGTTGATGAGCCAACAATTTGAATGTGATTTCTTTCAGATGTTTTGAATGAAATCGCCTGCGCAGAGCAAGAGACAAAAAAAATAAAAAATGCGAGAGAGGTAAATTTGAACATGGCTTAATTTTTAAATTTTTTTGTGTGAATTTAAATCGTGATTCTGAACTATTCTCCCCCTTTCCAAGTCAATCTCCAGCCTATGCCAAAGTCCCCTAGACTCTGGTATATTTTTTATTTTTATGCGACACGGGCACGCGCTCCCCATTGTGGGGAACCCCAATACCAGAGCTGAGAAGTTCAGGTTTCAAGGAGCTCTGGTATAGGTTAAATTCAAATCAAACTAATGCAGCAAAGTAACCGCAAAAAAATTCATCTGAACATTTATTCTCTGGTGATTTTTGCGTCGTTTTTTTTGTGCAATTTTGCTGCCTTTTCAGCCCCCGCAGCTACCAAAGTTTCTCCCAAAAAATTCCTCGTCATCAAAGGTAATGAAAGAATCGACGACGCAACAATAATCTCTCATCTTGATGTTCCTGGACTAGAGCAAAATTCACAAAAATCGCTGCAAAAATCGCTAAAAAAACTTTATGAATCTGACCTTTTTCTTGAGTCAAAAATTTACTACGAAGATCAAAAAATAATTGTTGAGGTGAAGGAGAATCCGATCGTTTCCGACGTGAAGCTAGTTGGGAATAAAAAAATGGAAGACGAGGCTTTGCAAAGTGAATTAAGTCTCAAAAAGCGCGCGGTTTTTACTAAGTCAAAATTGCAGAACGACCTAAAACGCATCAATGAAATCTACCTCAAAAGCGGACGCTTTCTCACTAAGGTCGATCCAAAAATAATCCAAAAAGATCAAAACCGAATCGAATTAATTTTCGAAATTACTGAGGGGCCAACGGCAAAAATAGGTGAGCTTTATTTCGTGGGAAATGCCGCCTTTTCTGATCGCGAGCTGCTTGATGAAATTTCCACGAAAAAATCAAAATGGTGGAAATTTCTTTCCTCCGCTGACACTTACGACTCTGATCACATTGAATTCGACAAAGAAAAACTGCGCCGTTTTTACGGCTCCAAAGGTTACGCCGACTTCGCAACCATCTCCTCAATCGCTCAAATCACTCCGCAAAAAGACAAATTCTTTATTACTTTTTTGCTTGAAGAGGGCATCAAATACAACATCGGCAAGGTCAATATTATCAACCATGTAGAGAAGTTCGACAGCGGTATTTTGAAGAAGGAAATTTTGATCAAAGAGGGTAAGGTTTACAACGCGACCCTAATCGAAAAAACCGTCGACAAAATGACGGAGGTAATGTCGGAGAAATCTTACGCCTTCGCCAATATTGAGCCGGTTTTGAAGCGTAATCGTGAGAAAAAAATCATCGACATCGATTTCGTTATCAAAGAAACGCCGCGCATCTACATCAATCAAATTCGCATTTCAGGGAATACTAGGACTCTCGATGAAGTAATCCGTCGCGAAATAAGGCTGCGCGAAGGTGACCCTTACAATATCACAAAAATTAATCGCTCCAAGCAGCGTCTAGAAAATTTAGGCTTCTTCGAAAAAGTTAGCTTCAACAGCAAGAGGCTCGGCGAAAGCGACAAGATCGATCTCGAGATTGAAGTGAAGGAGAAAAAAACCGGCGAACTTAATTTGGGCATCGGCTATTCAACCGTCGACAGAGTTACTTTGAGCACTGGAATTAAAGAGCGAAACATGTTTGGAACCGGACAGGAACTTGGTCTCAATGTGCAGAAATCAACCTTCCGGATGAATAGTGAAATCAGCTACACTAAGCCCTATTTCTTCGATTACCCTCTGCATGTCGGTGTCGATGTTTTTCAAAACCAACTCAACAAACGTAACAGCTTGGTCTATGATCAAGACTCTCAAGGCTTCACATTGCGCGGCGATTATTCCATTACTGAATTTCTAACTCACCAAATTCGCTATTCTTTCAACGACCAAACCATCAGCAATGTTAGCGCCACCGCCTCAACTGGACTTAAAAATCTACAAGGCAGCTTCGTTACTTACTCCGTTGGTCAGAGCCTAACTTATGATAAAAGGGACAATGCTATTGACCCAAAAAATGGCTATTACGCTCTAGTCTCGCAAGAATATACCGGACTTGGCGGCGATATTAAAACCTTTAAGCATGAAGGCTCTGCCGGATATTACATTCCAACTTTTAACGAAAATTTTATTCTGAAATTTTTAGCGCGTGGTGGCGTAATTGATGGCTTGGGGCAAGATGTACGCAGCAATTACGGCTTCTTTTTGGGGGGAAATAATTTCCGTGGTTTTGAATATGCTGGGATGGGACCTAGGGTGAAAGGTAGTAATGGCAGCGCTGTTGGGGGAGATGTTGTTGGTGGTAATTCTTACTATGTTGGAACTGCAGAATTCCGCTTCCCACTTGGTCTACCAAGGGAATTGGGAATTAACGGGATTTTATTTAGCGACAATGGAACGGTGAAGGGGGTCGATCAAAATAGTAAAACCGGCAATGACGTTGCGGACTCCGGCTCAATGAGATCATCTTACGGTTTCAGCCTTGCTTGGTCGTCACCATTGGGGCCAATTCGCTTAGACTTTTCCAAAATTGCAAAACAAGAAGTTTACGATCGAACCCAAAATTTCCGATTCAGCTTCGGCACATCTTTTTAGGGTGAGTTAAGTGTTCAGTCCCTTCGAGAACTTCCCGACAGAGTTATTGCAACAAAAGGAGTATCTGAGACTCAAAATTAGTTTAAAAAAACACCGCCATTTTATAATCAGCTAAAGCACTTTGATATCTTTCATACATTTCAATCACCGCTGCCTTTGAAGCAGCCGTGTCTTGTTCGCGCAAATTTACCAAAAAGAAATTGCTAGCGCCATGCTTGAATTTTTCTCGTTCAGAATTTTCTAGTAAATCAGCTAATTTAGCTTCCTCTGAAAGATTGTTATGCATCTCAATAATGCTGCCGATCTGAATTTTAATTTGCTCAAGTTCGGCTTTAATTTTCTCTTCCAAAAACTGCTGCTCATATTTCAGAGATTTTAACTTTGATTCATATTCAACAGTTTTTCCGCGCGCCTCTCGCTGCTGAAGTGGAATTGAAAAATCCAATCCTACATAATTATTGACCTGAGCCCTCGATGCCGAACCGGCTCCTAAATCTTTTGAAGCACCAAAATCAACATCTAACTGAGGTTTAAAAAGATTCTCTGCATATTTTAACTGGCTTGAATTTTGCTCTTTTTGAATTTTTAAAATTCTTAATTCTGGCCGGTTTGAAAGCGCAGTTTCTAAATCGTAAATGGTTTGAGAGTTTTCAATTTCATGAAGTGAGGAATGAATTTCTGGAACCTGATTTTGCTTTAGAACAATTGGAGCGCCATTTTCACTACGCCAGAAAAGCGAAAGATAAATTGCCGCATTGTCAAAATCTTGACGCGCCTTTACCAAAGCACTCTTGCGCCGTAAAATATTTTTCTTATTTTCTGCAACTATGATTCCAGCAACGTCTCCTTTCTTTAATTTTTCTTCAAGCTGCGTTTGACGCTTAATTGCAAGCTGATAGAGATCTTCATAAATGTGAAAAACTTTTGCTGACGCAAGCCATTTCCAATAAGTTTTGGTAGCATCGCGCTCGATTTCTTTTTTAATTGTTTCGAGCTGAATTTTACTTTCCTTAGCCCCGAGATTTGATAAAATTACACCAAGTCGGTTTTGATCAATTGAGCTATCTTTAAGTAAAGAAAATCTTCCTCCTGCGCGATATTCGCCACCTTCATTAGTGTGCGACCCTCCTTCATAATCAGCAAAGTTGCCAAAAGATTTACGATATCCCCCATAAACTTTGGCGCCCATAAAACCGAGTTCTTTTTCAAGTAAAGTGTCGGCAGTCTTTCCATCGTAAAAGCCACGACTTTTGTCAGCGTAGCTTTGCTTTAACTTGATGTCGAAAAATCCAAGAGATCCTAATGCTGATCCTTCCGCAGCATTTACTTTTTCATAATAAGACAAAATCTGTGGATAATTTTTGTTAGCAGAGGCTACTACCTCATGATACAATAGCTTCTTCTAGGTGGAAGCTTCGGAGAGTTCAGCGCTTCCGAAATTCAAAAATAATATTGCAAAAACTGATCCAATTCGATGTTTCATTTAATGCTTTTTATCGATTCGTCTTCTGTGAGCGTAGCGTTTAATTCACGATCAAAACTTGGCGGGAAGCTGTTTAATTGACGCCAAAGCTCGTAACCCAAACTGACATTATTTAATAAAATCCAAGCCTGCGCTTTAGCTCCATGTCTTAAAAATCTTTCATCTGGCCATTTTTTATCTTTGTCCTTCTTTACGATTACACGAAACTTTCCATTCTCAGAAATTGATGAATCGACAGAAGAAATCACGCCCCCAAAGGTTCCAACCGCAATCGATGGCCAACCGCTAAATTGAACAATTGGCCAACCTTCGAATTGTAGACGCACTTTTCTCCCTTCCGTTACCAAAGGAATGTCATTGCCACTGACGTAAATCTCGACCGCAGGATCACTTAAATTTGGCGCAAATGTCGCAAGTTTATCTCCAGAATGAATAACTGTAGCAGCATCTCCCGCTAAAACTTTTAGAATCACACCGTCTTTTGGAGCATAAATTATTTGATTTTCTTGGCGTGAAAGTTTGGTTTCGGATTCTGCCAACTCTGAGGCTGAAGATTCTTCTGCTGCTAAAAGTTTTTTGTATTCAATTTTTGCTTCCTCAAAATCTCGGCGAGAACTTAGTCCTTTATTAAAAAGATCCTCTTGGCGCCGATAATTCAATTTAGAGGTCTGAGAAGCCATTTGTGTCACTTGAAATTTGCGTTTCTTAGCATCGCGTTCCGATTTTATTCTTTCCAATATCAGCGGATCATTATCAACAATTTCGACTAACTTATCGTCTTTCTTAACGCTTGATCCATCTTTCACATACCACTTTTTGATCCGACCATTAATCGGCGCGCCAATATTTTGAGCACGATGGTTTGGGTCGCTTGCGATAATATGTCCAAGACCTTTGGAGGTTTGCTGCCATGGCATTAGGCACAAAATCAAAATCGTTAGACCTAAAAAAGTTAAAATTATTTTTGGCAAAACTTTTAGCGGCTCTGGGGTGCAGATGTTGTTAAAGTTTGTGAATGGCTTAAAATCTTTCTTCTCAATAGAAAAATTATAAAATTTCGATAATTTTTGGCATGAAGCGGTAAGGTCATAAAAATTTTCTAGATCACGACCAAGTTGAGAAAAATTGTAAAGTAAAGCTGATAAAATTAGTTCCGCCGCAACCAATTGACCAATACTTAATTGACCTTTCAGAACCAACCAACCGCCAGTTACAAGAAGCAAAACGCTGGCAACCGCATAAAGAGTCAGCAACAAGATCACCTGAGAAAATAAACTTCTGAAACGTAATTTGCGGTCTTGTAAGTAATTTCCCGTAAGAGAGTTGATTTTTTGCTCAACATTAAAATTGGCAACAGCGCTACTTTCTCCGATCTCCTCAAGACATTTAGCAATATCATATTTTGCCTGGCTTTTGGCAAAAGAACTAATGACAGCTTGTTTGTAAAATCGTGACCAGATTAACCACAAAGAAATGACAATCGCTAAGCTAAAAAGAAAAAATACCGGATGATAAAGACTCACCACAATCAAACCAACCGTGCCTTGTAAAATTGTAGAGAAGGTTTTTGTTAAGAATTTTGGAATGGTTTTTTGGATTGTAATTGTTTCAAAAAAACGACTCACCATCTCTTTTCTTTTCGGGATTTGTTGTTTTGACTTTAGAAGCAAAATCGTTACTTCAG
>CANMEW010000072.1:0-3382 GCA_947496905.1 Rickettsiales bacterium
CAATTTGGTGGGTAATGATTCCGATTTTTCTCGCCATCAAGCTCGGCCACTTGGTTCATCTAAAAATCAGCGAAGAGATTTTTAAAAAAGGAATCGCGCTGATGACAATTTTCGCTGGACTAAAATTCGTAACAAAAATTTTTAGCTAAATGAAGATCTTTTTACCAATTCTGCTAATCGCGATCCTATTTGCATCTTTTCAATCGATCACTGCGCCATTTTTATCGTCTACAACTCAGAGCGACATCGCAACTTCTGAGGACAAGGAAGAAGAATGTGACAATGAAGAAATAACTTTCTCTAACTCAGCATTGGATAGGCTCTTACTGCTAGCAAGCCAATTAAGAACCACTCCACCTTGCAACGACTTTTGCCTCATAAAATTCCATCCATCAGTTCCGACTTCGCCTCCCAACGCGTAGCGCCTCCACAGCACATCCTCTTAGCGCGTAACCACTCGCCGCTTTTTTTAAAGCCCACAACCATTTGCACTCATTTATGAAAATTTTCTTACGCAACCTACGCTACGACTTGCCAGCGAGTATCGTGGTATTTTTTATCGCCCTACCTTTATGCCTTGGAATTGCTCTAGCCTCCGGCGCACCACTTTTTTCTGGAATTATTTCAGGAATTATCGGAGGTGTAGTTGTTGGCGCGGCAAGTGGATCGCGCTTTGGAGTTAGTGGACCAGCAGCTGGATTGGCGATCATCATCCTTAGCTATGTTAGCTCTCTTGGATCTTGGGAGAGTGTACTTCTTGCTACCATGTTGGCCGGAGCAATTCAGCTAATGATGGGTTATTTAAGACTTGGAACCATCGCTTACTATTTTCCTTCATCGGTAATCAAGGGAATGCTTTCTGGTATCGGGCTTACAATTATCATTAAGCAAATTCCTCATGCGCTAGGTTATGACGTTGGAAATATTGGAGACTTTGAAGAATCTCTTACTTTGAGTGACGCATTTTATCTGCAGGAATTGGCTTCGAACTTCACTCCAGCTGCCATTGCCATCACCATGACTTCAATGATACTTCTGATTGTTTGGGACGAAGTTTTGATCAAAAAGCATAAAATTTTTAAAATCTTTCCGGCTCCTCTAGCAATTGTACTTACTGGCATTGTGATGAGTAATTTTTTAGAACTTGCTAATCATCAAATTGTGCAGTTGCCAATTGCCAAAAATGCTTCTGATTTTTTTTCCTATTTCATGCTGCCGAATTTCGAGCAATTGAGAAATCCGGAAATTTATCTAGCGGCAATTGTGATTGCTGCCGTAGCCAGCGTTGAAACTCTGCTTTGCGTCGAGGCAACGGATAAGCTCGATCCTCAAAAGCGCCTCACACCGACTAATCGAGAATTGAAAGCGCAAGGATTAGGAAATATCATTTCTGGCTTAATAGGCGGATTGCCGATCACGCAGGTAATTGTGCGCAGCAGTGCCAATATTTCCTTTGGCGCAAAAACGAAATCTTCTGCAATTATCCACGGATTATTGCTGTTGGCTTCGGCAGTAACGATTCCGACTCTACTCAACATGATTCCTCTCTCGAGCCTCGCCTGCATCCTCATCATCGTTGGATACAAACTCTCCAATCCATCCATCTTCAAAAAAATTTACAAACTTGGATTTGAGCAATTCCTGCCATTCATTTCCACAGTTGTAGCCATGATCTATTTCGATCTATTGAAGGGCGTGGCACTTGGTATGGTAGTGGCAATCTACTTCATTCTTTACCGTAATTTTTGTAATGCTTTTGAGCGCATTCATGATGAAGAAGGAAAGCATCATGAGCACATACTTAGACTAGCAGAGGAGGTCTCTTTTTTGAATAAGGGCGCAATTTTACAAATGCTCGATGCCATTCCAGCCCATTCAAAAGTGCTAATTGATGGCTCTAAATCAAAGGTCATTGACTATGACATCGTTGAAATAATTCACGATTTTCATGCCAACGCAAAATCAAAAAATATCGATCTAACAGTCCGTGGCGTAAGCCTTAAAAAAATTTAAATTTAGAAAATATGACAAACGTTCTAACAAAAAAAATTCGCGATTCTCTAACTCCGGAAGCAGCAACTAAAATGCTTAAAGAAGGCAATGAGCGCTTCGTTAATAACTTAAAAATTAATCGTAATTTGCTGAATCAAATGAACGAAACTTCTGATGGGCAAAATCCATTTGCCCTAGTCCTCAGCTGCATTGATTCGCGCACTTCGGCAGAACTAATTTTTGATCAAGGTTTGGGGGATATTTTTTCCTGCCGTATCGCCGGAAATATTCTCAATGATGACATTCTCGGTAGCATGGAATTTGCCTGCAAAATTGCTGGAGCAAAGCTAATCATGGTGCTTGGACATACAGAGTGTGGAGCAATCAAAGGAGCATGCGATCACATAAAAATCGGACATCTAACGGGTCTGCTGAAAAAAATAAAACCATCGCTTAAGGCAGAAAAAACCGTAACAACTGATCGCAACTCAAACAACTCCATCTTCGTGGAAAAGGTTGCCTCTCTGAATGTAGGGGAGGTGATGAAGCAGGTTCTAAAGAAAAGTAAAATCCTCAGACTGATGGCAAAGAAAGGTGAGATTGGAATTATCGGCGGAATGTATGACGTGGGAAGTGGCTTGGTGAGATTTTATTAGGGGCAACTAATAACACTGCACCGCAACATGCCATTTTCCAAAAATTCCACATTTTACTTGAGGAAGAGCTGCTCCATGATTCCAGAAATCGTGAGCGCCTACGCAATTAACGTTACTCGGAAAAGTTGCGGTAACAATTTGTCCGTAAGTAGCCGCAGAAGAAGGGGTGTATGTGCGAGCATCAGCATCTGTAAAAGGTGTTGTTGAACAAGGAATCACCGACATCGCATCAAAATCCTGAATCATTTGGTTTCTGGTTTTGTAGAAGACGATGTCGTCAAAACTGTCGCTGTTGGATGAGACTGAGATGAATGTGTCGTTAAAATTTGCAGTCGTTGATGTCGTTAGCGTAGGCAAAGCGTTGTCAATCTCATCAGTATCTGCTGAAGCAACATTTTGAGTGATGGCGTTAGCATTGTAAGCCCCAGCCTTATTTGCACCGTGACTGATTAAAGCGAATATGGCATGTTGCGTAGAGGATGTTGCTGCTGGGTTTTCTTTAATTTGAATGATTGGAGCAGTTGGTGCATATGGAGCGGTCGTGGTATGCAAGCCAGTTGTTGCGGCAATTGTAGTGGTAAAACCCTTGTGAATCACGTAAGAAAATTTACTGCCGAAGCCATCTTCCGCCATTTCACTTGAAAGTCCTAAAGTCTGAGTAGGAACGGCTCCGTAAGCAAGTAAGATTGCAGTATTACTCGGTCCAATAACACTATTTGCGACAAGGCACATTC
>CANMEW010000072.1:3392-6558 GCA_947496905.1 Rickettsiales bacterium
ACCCTTGTGAATCACGTAAGAAAATTTACTGCCGAAGCCATCTTCCGCCATTTCACTAGAAAGTCCTAAAGCCTTGGTTGGCACAGCTCCGTAAACTAAATTTGTAGCAGTAGTTGACGCAATAACTCCATTGGCAACGGTGCATGTTCCATTGGTTCCAGTGGGATTACCGTAACTCATATTGCTCTTGTCTAAATTGAGCGACGCTGGGCAAGGCAATCTATTATTAGCAATTAAGAAGGTTCCCATCGCCTTGTAAATTTCTGCCATGCGATCTCTCGTCACTTTTATTTTAGCATTATTGATGCTTCTAACAGAAACAGAGAGCGCTCCAGTAATTAGGATGGAGATAATTAAAATTACGATTGAGAGCTCAATTAGGCTGTAGGCTGTCTTAGGATTTTTTTGCATACTGATTCAACGGCGATGATCTAAAATAATCTTAAGGAAGGCAGCTAGCGACAAGGGACCAACCACCAAAAGCCCCGCATTTTATTTGAGGCTCATGTGGTCCAAGTGGAGATGGGCCGTAACTAGGGCAATATGTGGTACTGGGAACGATACCGGCAATTGTCTGCCCGTAAATACCGCCGGCGGCGTTTGCAGTGTATGGACCCACAAGAACTGAAGCCTGACAAGGAATCACCGACATCGCATCAAAATCCTGAATCATTTGGTTTCTGGTTTTGTAGAAGACGATGTCGTCAAAACTGTCGCTGTTGGATGAGACTGAGATGAATGTGTCGTCGTAATCTACTGATAATGAAGGCGGAGTTATTATTGTGGGTAGAATATTATCAAACTCATCCGGATCTGTTGGAGAAGTATTTTGAGTGATGGCATTAGCATTGTAAGCTCCAGCCTTGTTAGCACCGTGACTGATCAAGACGAATATGGCATGTTGCACAGAGGGTGTTGCTGCTGGGTTTTCTTTAATTTGAATGATTGGAGCAGTTGGTGCATATGGAGCGGTCGTGACGTGTCCGCCAGCTGTCGCGGTAATAGTACTGGTAAAATTTCTGTGAATAACATAAGAAATTTTACTGCCAAAACCATCTTCCGCCATTTCACTTGAAAGTCCTAAAGTCTGAGTAGGAACGGCTCCGTAAGCAAGTAAGATTGCAGTATTACTCGGTCCAATAACACTATTTGCGACAAGGCACATTCCAAGACTTCCAGCTGAGCTGCCATAATTTGCCTGACTCTTAGCTACATTCAGTCGCGCTGGGCAAGGCAGCCTATTATTAGTGATTAGGTATGTTCCCATCGCCTTATAAATTTCTGCCATGCGATCTCTCGTCACTTTTATTTTAGCATTATTGATGCTGCTAACAGAAACAGAGAGCGCCCCAGTAATTAGGATGGAGATAATTAAAATTACGATTGAGAGCTCAATTAGGCTGTAGGCTTTTTTGGAAATTTCCTTATTCATTTTGCAAAATTATATTTTGACAAATTTTTCTTCGTTTTTACTTTCCCGCGACCTTACACGATCACACCCTCTTCTCACCTCACATCTTCAAACACACCTTCCAAATAAATGGGGATATAGCTCAGTTGGTAGAGCACCTGCTTTGCAAGCAGGGGGTCAGCGGTTCGAACCCGCTTATCTCCACCATTCACAGAATTACGCCAAAACATCCCTCATCGAATAGAAGCCTGCTGATTTAGCACTTCCCCAGATCGCCGCACGAATTGCACCCTTCGCAAAAATATCACGATTCGAAGCCTTGTGAGTCAACTCAACCCTCTCCCCCTCGCCCGCAAAAATCACGCTGTGGTCGCCAATCACGTCACCGCCACGCAAAGCCGCAAAGCCAATTTCGCCACTCTCGCGCTTAACTTTACTTCCCGCCCTCGCCATATTTCCAACTTTTTTTAGATCAACGCCGCGCCCTTGAGCAACAGCTGCACCAAGTGACAGAGCGGTTCCAGATGGTGAATCAACTTTATTTCTGTGATGCATTTCAACAATTTCTACGTCGAAATCTTCGTGCAAAACATTGGCAACTTTTTCAACCAGATTCATTAACAAGTTGACTCCAAGCGACATGTTGGAAGACCAAATGATCACTGCGTCTTTTGAGTTAGCGGCGAATTTTTGCTTTTCTGCGTCGGAAAATCCTGTAGTTCCGCAGACTAAAACTTTTTTGAATTGAGCGCATTTTTCTGCCACTTCCAAACTTAAAACTGGAGAAGAAAAATCGATTATTGCCTCACAATTTTGCACAAATTGATCGAGGTCAGAAGTCATTTTTGTTCCAGATTTTTCGAATCCCAGAAACTCTCCCAAGTCACTTCCTTCGTAACCAGAATTTTTACGAACTAATGCCGATGCAAGTTCTGCAATTGAATCTTGCAAAACCAATGCCGCAATGGTTCTGCCCATTTTTCCAGTAATTCCTGTGATGCCTATTTTCATAACTTTTCTCCTAAAAAATTAACAGTGACAAACATCGATAAAACCTACGGGGCACATTCCGCGAAGGCAAATAAAAATCTTGCGTCACATGAAAGCGATTCATAAATTTCGCCGCCTCATCTCGCCTCTCTCGCACATCAAAATCTCATAAAAAAAATTTCAAAAATGACCACCCAAAACACCGCCATTCAAGTTGCTGTTGGAAAAGATATCCAATCGGTTTCCCTCGTCACTGAAATGAAAAAATCCTACCTCGATTACGCCATGAGCGTAATTGTCGCGCGCGCAATTCCCGATGCTTGCGACGGATTAAAGCCAGTTCATCGCCGCATCCTCTACGCCATGTATGAAGGCAATTACGACTACAATAAACCGTTCAAAAAATCGGCAAGAATTGTCGGTGAAGTGATGGGTAAATACCACCCGCATGGCGACTCCGCAATCTACGAATCTTTGGTGCGCATGGCGCAAGATTTCTCGATGCGCGTGCCACTCATCGACGGGCAAGGTAATTTCGGTTCAATCGATGATGATCCGGCAGCTGCAATGCGTTACACCGAGTCACGCTTGGAAAAAATTTCCCACACCATGCTGGATGATCTCGACAAAGACACTGTTGACTTCGTCCCAAACTATGACGGTCACGAAAAAGAGCCAAAAGTTTTACCAGCACGCTTCCCAAATCTTCTCGTTAACGGTTCTGGCGGTATTGCTGTCGGCATGGCAACAAACATCCCTCCGCAC
>CANMEW010000073.1 GCA_947496905.1 Rickettsiales bacterium
TTGCGCGAATCACCCGACTCATCCGCAAATTTAAACTCAGTGCTGGTCTCCGCCGAAAACAGCCGTTTAGGGCTATTTTCTCCTTTTTCAAAGGGGGTTTTCCGTGCCACCGCCAGCTCGTCACTGCTCCAACTATTTTCAATTGCCAGACTCTCCAGACGCTTTCTTTCCTCCGCTTCTTTTACTCCACTCAACATTTGGTAGTGAGTCCAATTCAGGCGGTCATTGTCTTGCGGAAGCTTGGGGTAGGTTTGGTAGAAATTGTGCATTTGGTAGAGTGTACTTTTTTTAATCAGTAAATCCCTCTCCAACTGCTGCAATAAATGCTTGCCGTAGCTTTCCTCTCTACTTGTCGCGAGATTCTCACTGACTAATTTTCCAATCTGCCAAGCCATTACCACCTTCTGCCTCACAGAAGTTTTGGCGATTTTTTCTCCCGCTTGCTGAACGCAATTTTTGATCTCAGCGAGAAGTTTTTTGTAGTTTTTTAGAGAGATTTTTGCGTCAGGTTTTTTGGTAATTTTACTCACTTTCATTCGAGAATTTTTTGAAAAGATTTTCCAGGCGCCTGGAAAATCTTTTTTTTGACTCAATATTGGCGCGGGTTCGGAGGTGGTGCTACGTCAAATTCGCGGGTTTTTTGTTGTTTGAGCGCTAGCGAACATTTCCAAAATATTTGAAAAATTCTCCGTCTGGCGAAATGACCATTTTGGTTTTTTCACTTTTAAAAGCTTCTTTGTAGGCGCTCATTGAGCGGTGGAAATCAGCGAATTCTGGGTCGCGTCCGTAGGAGCTGGCGTAAATTTTAATTGACTCGGCCTCGCCATTGCCGCGGGTTAAGTCGGACTGCTTTTTGGCCTCAGCAAGAATGATGGTTTTCTGCTTGTCTGCCTCGGCGCGAATTTTGTCCGCCTCTTCAGCGCCATTCGCCCTGATTTCACGCGCCTCTTTTTCGCGCTCAGTCTGCATTCTAGCGAAAATGGCGTCGGAATTTTCCTTCGGTAAATCTGCCCTCAAGATGCGCACATCAACGATTTTCACCCCAAAAATTTCTGTCTCATTACTGACGACTTCTTTGATTCTCTCCATGATTACGCTGCGATTTTCGGTGAGTAATTCGCTCAAAGTAACTTCGCCAATAATTTGACGTAGGCTGGAATCAAGAATGCCGGAAAGCTTGTTGTCCAAGCCTTGGAGGCTGGCGACGGTTGTGTAAAATTTTAGTGGATCGGTGATTTGGTACTTGGCGAAAGCGTCAATGATTAGGCGTTTTTGATCGGCTGCGATGACCTCCTGCTTGTCGATTTTTGAATCGATGATTCTCTTGTCGAAGAAAATTGCGTTTTGTAGCAGCGGCAATTTGAACTTGATGCCCGGCGTTCTGATGGTGCGGATTGGCTCACCAAATTGCAGAATTAAAACCTGCTGTCTTTGGTCGACGGTAAACATCGAGCTGAAAAAAATAATCGTCGCAACGATTGAGGAGATTAGAATTTTTTTAGTTTTTTGGTTCATGTTGTGTAAAAATTAGTTCTGATTTTTTGAAGGTGAGTAGGCGTATTGGTACAGTGTTTTAGGCTCGATGTCCACCTTTCCATTTTTGAATTCAAGACAACCCCATTCCTGATTTATTTCAGCAGTAACTAGTTCGCTTTGATCAACGTAGTCCGAAATTAAGTCTTTTAAATCAACCAGCTTTCCTTCTCCATTTTCGAATTTGAAAAAAAATTCGTAACCAGTTTGGTGCCTTATTTCTCTTAGCTTCATGTTATTTTAAGGGTTCAATTTGATGAAAATTTTGCGTGTTCCACATCTCAATTAATTCGGCCTGATGTCTTTCTGCCCACTCCATTACTAACTCGCGGCATTTTGTTGGGATGCGACCGTCAATGATGTTAAAATTCTGCAGCTCCATCACTGCTTCATGCTCACCATATTTGATGTGTATGTGGCGCGGCGGGTGCTCTCTGTCGATCAAATACATCCTGAATGATTATTCCGTAGAAACGACAAATTTCCGGCATGAGTTTTTTATTTTAATTTGGTTCTTTTCGCGCGAGAAGTAGTAGGCTAGAAGTTACGGCGACAATGATTAGAATTGCGTCTGAGGAGCGCTTGAACAGGAAGTTGTCGGAGAGTCTATCTTTGAGGCGAGCTTTTTTTCTTTCGCTGAGCTCAAGTGCAACTAATGTTTTGTCAGACCACTCATCCTCTTCAAATTTTTTCCCCAAGTAAAATTTTTTCACTGCGATGTGAACCGGATGAGATGGTAGAATCATTGGATTCTGCATGACTTCATTTTGTTTGCTGGATTTTTTTTCTCGCAGTGCTTCAGAAATTTGCGTAACGTTTTTTGTTACCAAAGTTAGTGAGAAAAAAATTACTAAAATGATTGCGGAAGCTACCGAGATTAGTGGTAGAGAAAATTTGTGAAGAAGATTAGTTCTGCTGGTTCTGTCAAAGGTTAAATAGGCGGAATTGTAATTTGAAATTAGGAACAGCGCCACCATCGAATAAATGATTAGAGCCAAAACTATTTCCTTGAAAGAATTGTAGTTCGAAATTGACAGGCTAAAAAAAAGCACCGCGACCAAATGTGCAATGATGAGGCTGATGACCGTGGTGGTGCGGGTTTTGACGAAAAAAAGAATGCAGAAATTAATCGCGACAAAAATTAGCAGTGTAAAAAATTTGGCGTCGATTGGCATTTAGTTGTAGTTGTGAGTGTGAAATTTTTAGAAGACCTTGTCCGGCGCCGCTTAGCGAAATTCTGAAAGATTCTAATGACGGATCTGGGTTAAATCTTAGGAACCTCTGAAAAACCTAGATTTTTCGAGAAATTTTTAGGCAACAAATTTTTGAGCAGGAAAGCGTACCCTTGATGTACGATTCGAGCACAGGGATCGAGCTTAGGCTCGATGCCCGTTCTTGCTAAAAATGCTTCGCATTTTTTTAACGCGGAAACCTACGCGAAAAAATTTGGTAACAAAAAAATTTCCGGAAAAGATGGTTTTTCAGAGGTTCCCTTACATCAAATTCAAATGCTTGAAGCTTTCCTAATCAAACCTTTTCTCGCGGTGATTTTAATCGCACTCTCCTGTTCCGGACTGGGAGTTTTTGTGCTGTGGAAAAAGCTTTCTTACTTCGGCGACGCCTTGTCGCACTCGATTTTACTCGGATTAGTTTTTGGGGTGATTTTTGAAATTAACCAAATTTCTGCACTGATTATTTTCGCTTTTATTTTCTCACTTTCAGTCGGCGTAATTTCGCAAAATCGTTATTTTTCTAAAGACACAGTCGTCATGATTTTGTCTTATTTTTGCGTTGCTGTGGCAATTATTTTCAACGACATCTGGATCAAAAATTTTGACTTCACTTCCTACATTTTTGGTGACGTCTTAACCGTTTCAAGCCAAGACATCCAAGTGCTCGCAACCATTACTGTTGTTGCAATCACTTACGTAATTTTCGCCTTCAAGAGAATTTTATTCATCCACAGCAATCAGGATTTAGCGCGAGTCGAAGGTGTGAAGGTCGAGTTTTGGAATCTGTCTTTTTTGATTTTACTGGCACTAGTCATCGCCTTGTCGGTGAGAATTGTTGGAGTGTTTTTAATGACCGCTCTGCTGATTTTACCTCCGGCAATTGCCAGAATTTTTTCCTCTTCAGCAAAGCAAATGATGGTGATTAGTTTACTCGTTGGCACTTCCATTTCCGCAGCTTCCTTCAAGATCGCAAGCGATTACGACCTCACAACCAGCTCAACAATTGTCGCGATTTTTTCCCTCATTTTTATTTTTAGTTTATTGATCAAAAAAGTTAGCTCTACATGAAAAATTTCGACAAAAAAACCGCGGTAGTTTTATTTAATTTGGGCGGGCCAGACAGTCTAGAAGCGGTTCGACCATTTCTTTTCAACCTCTTCAACGACAAGGCAATCATTTCTCTGCCGCAGCCATTTCGATTTTTTTTAGCTAAATTTATTTCCAAAAAAAGAGCGCCAAAAACACAAAAAATTTACGAAAAAATCGGTGGCAAATCTCCGCTGCTCGACCTTACTCTCGCGCAGGCAAATAGCCTTGAAAAAGAACTTTCTTTTTTTGGTAATTTTAAGGTTTTTGTCGCAATGAGGTACTGGAAGCCATTCACTTCCGAGGTGGTGAAGGAAGTAAAAAAATACGATCCAGATCACATTATTTTACTGCCGCTTTACCCGCAATTTTCCAGCGCCACATCCGCATCTTCACTTGATGAATTCATCAAAAAATTTTCCCTCCAACAAAGTCGGTCTGACAAAAAAATTACTACCAAAATTATTTGCTGCTATCCCACCGAGTTAGAATTCATCAAGGCGCACAGTCTTTTAATTAAGCAAACAATCGCCAAATCTTACGAGAATAATTTGGGAAAATTTCGCTTTTTATTTTCAGCTCACGGACTTCCACAAAAAATAATTGATGCCGGCGATCCTTACGTTTTTCAGGTAAAAAAAACTACTGACAAAATCGTCGAAAATCTGGCAGAAATTTTTGGAAGTTCGGTGGATGAAATAGATTTTAAAATTTGTTACCAATCAAAAGTTGGGCCGCTGCAATGGACATCTCCAAGCCTAGAGTGCGAACTGAGTAGAGTGGCAATAGATCAAAAAATTCCAGTCATTGTGCCAATCTCTTTTGTGTCCGATCATTCTGAAACTTTGGTTGAGCTCGACATCGACTACAAAAATTTGGCAGAAGAGTTGGGGGTGAAAAATTACTTACGCGTACCAGCTCTCAATGCAGACGGGCACTTCATCAAAGGCCTAGTAGAAATTTGCAAAAATGTCACTTCTAAAAGCGATTCCAACATTTTTTCTGGACAAAAGCGCGACAGAATTTGTCCAAAAAATTTCAAATTATGTCCGAATCAAAATCCTTGCGAAGCATGACATGCCAGAGCTCTTTGAAACTTGAACTTAATGGCTCTGGCATGCGGGGTTCCCCACAGCGTGGGGCGCCGCTAGTGCGGCGTGAAGAATTTAAAGGATCTCAGAGCTCTTTGAAACTTGAACTTAATGGCTCTGGCATGCGGGGTTCCCCACAGCGTGGGGCGCCGCTAGTGCGGCGTGAAGAATTTAAAGGATCTCAGAGTCCAAAGGACTTCGACATTTCTCTAGACGTTGTTGTGAAAAGTAAGAAGTGGAGTGGAGAAAAAAAAATCGAGCAATTCGTTGAAAACGTCTGTCAAAAAATTATTCCGCTGACTGATCTAAAAAAAATTCTAGTAAAAAATTTCACACTCGAACTGGCGATTTCACTGGTCTCAAACCAGCAAATGAAAAAAATAAATTTTGAATTTCGCGGCAAAAATAAACCGACAAACGTACTTTCCTTTCCGGCGCTGGATGAAAATTTAATCCGCAAAGTTGGGTTGAAGAAAGCTGTAAAACCTTGCGATTACTTGTTTCTAGGCGATGTTGTGATTGCATTCGAAATCACAAAAAAGGAATCGCTTGTTCAAAAAAAGCGTTTTGAAGACCATCTTACTCACCTGATTTTGCACAGTATTTTGCATCTCATCGGCTTTGACCATGAAGAGGATGGGATGGCAAAAATCATGGAAAATTTGGAAAGAAAAATTCTCAAAAAAATCGGCATTACTAACCCACATCTCATCAAATGAATCCCCTCCCCAGCAAGAAAAGTCAAAGATCCGCAAAAAAAGCTCACTTCAAAAAATTACTAAATTTCCTCCTCAACCTCTTCGGCAAAAAAACCAAAAAATCATTTTTTTCCATCATCTCCCACCTTCTTGACGGCTACGAAAAAGAAGGGCTGATCAATGTGGAAGAAAAAAAAATGTTCAAAAATATCGCATCTTTTGGTGACAAAAGAGTTTCCAGCATCATGACCCCGCGCGCTGACATCATTGCCATCAAGCACGACGCCACTCTCGAAGAAATCAAAAAAATAATCACCACTAACGGCCACACGCGCATTCCGGTTTTCAAAGAAAATTTTGACGAAATTATTGGCTTCATTCACAGCAAAGATTTGGCAAAATTTTTGTGCGACAACGACCAAGGCTTCTCCGTAGCAAAAATTTTACGGAAAATTTTATTTGTGCCGGGCTCGATGAAGCTGCTAGACGTAATGTTGCGCATGCGCATGGCGCGTACTCACGTCGCGATTGTTTTGGATGAGTTTGGTGGCGTTGACGGTTTCGTAACCATTGAAAATTTATGGAAGAGATCGTTGGGGAAATTGAGGACGAGCATGATTTGCCGTCCAACAGCCTATTTTTCCGCATCAAAAAAATTGACGACGGAAATTTTCAATTCGGTGGCCGCGTAGAAATAGACAAGGCGGAGGAAGTTTTGCAGACAAAAATTCGTGGGGAGTGGGATGAGTTCGAAACCATCGGCGGCTTCGTGATGTCAATATTTAAGCGCGTTCCAGAGATTGGCGAGGAAGTCCAGAAGCATGGTCTCAACATTAAAATTATCGATGCCGACAACCGCTCAGTTAAGCTGGTGGAGATTGCAAAGAATTAGGGAGTGGCGGGCTTAGTCGC
>CANMEW010000074.1:0-1828 GCA_947496905.1 Rickettsiales bacterium
AGAACGCAAAAGTCAGAGCTAGTTTTTGCTCTTAGAGAAAAGCTTATTAGCAACTCATTTATATCAATTATTGATTATAGAGGAATGACCGATGAACAGCTTTATGGGCTGCGCACATTGTTGAAGTCAAAAAATTGTGGGATGAAAATTTCTAAAAATACCTTGGCTAAAGTTGCGATTGAGGGAACTGATTTAAAACACTTATTACCCTATTTAAATGGACCTACCGCAATCCTTTATTCTCAGGATCCGATTGCATTGTCTAAAATTTTGTTTGATCTAGGAAGAAAAATAGAGTGTCTAGAAATAAAAATTGGGTATCTGAATAAATCCCTTATTACAGACGCTGCTATAAAAGATATGGCTAAATTAGGTTCGATAGAAGAGGTGCGCACGTCTTTACTTAGAAAAATTAATAATGCTCAATCTACTTTCGTAAGAATAGTATCCGAGTATTGCAAAAGCAGAGATTGCTAGAGCCTATTTTTAAACCTTTAATTTTTGGTTATTTTTCTCGCGAGCGCATATTAAGTAGTGCGCTTTTTCTACTAGAAAATTTGGAGGCTTAAAAATTCTTCGACTAGAACTTATCTCTTGCAGCTCATTCGTTCAAAAAAAATATTTGAGTAAAAACCTAGGTTTCTTCAGAGGTTCCTAAGTAACGCGTCAAACCCTTCTAGCCTTTCAAAGGATGGTGCGTTCGTAAAAGAAGGTGGCGTTCGTAGTATTTGCCACAGAAATCATGAGCGTTTGGGTTGATAGTTTTATTGAACACGATTTTGTGAATTTATAATTTAGGAGTATTTATGGCAACGAAGAAAGCTGGTGGTAGCTCAAGAAATGGTAGAGACTCTGCGGGAAGAAGATTGGGTGTCAAAAAATATGGTGGGCAAGTCGTTAAGCCTGGAAATATCGTGGTTCGCCAAAGAGGCACTAAATGGCACCCTGGTGAAAATGTTGGTATCGGGAAAGATCATACCATTTTTGCCAAGGTTGCTGGAGTCGTGGTTTTTACGAAATCGTTTCGCAAAGATCGAACTTATGTAAATATAGTTTCTCAATCTGATTAAAAACTGGTCAATCCTAGTTTTTGAGTGCTCGTCAATCAAGGGTGGAGAAATATTTTAGACTTCAAAATTCCAATCTTCACTTCAGCTTCATCTAACCACTAATAATTTCCGCTCATCAAGGGCTAAAAGCTCTTCGACTTCTTTAATTTGACAATCTCAACCGCCTCTCAAGTCTAACTGTTTCTCGTGAGCGAGTCCCATAATAATCTGCGGTCGTGCTCCGCAAAAGAGAAATGGCTTTACAAAACTCTCTCAGTGGAGTTTGAAAAATTGTCGCTTAAGTCGTCTTGAACCATAAAAATAAATAAAGAGGAAAAAGTGATCCAGACTCGTAATTTTGACCAAGCTCTATTAAGAAAAAGTTTTAGTAGTAATCGAGATAGAGAGGCGATACCACATCTGGTTTCTCTGCAAAAAGATTCCTATAAAAAATTTCTGCAATCTGGCGTTGCGCCAGAGAGGCGTGAAAATATTGGTATACAGGCAGTTTTTAATTCATTTTTCCCACTCTCCGATTCTTCCGAGAGAGTAACCATTGAGTTTATTAGCTATTCTCTTGGTGAGTCAAAATATGAATCTAGCGAGTGTTTATCTGCCGGAAGAACATTCTCAGCGCCACTTCGAGCACAGCTTCGTTTAATATTGTGGCATCAGGAAGAGGGGGGGGGTAGAGAAATTCGTTCCATCAAAGAGCAGGAGGTTTATCTTTGCGATGTTCCGCTAATGACAGAAACAGGAAGCTTTGTCGTTAATTGCGC
>CANMEW010000074.1:1838-6404 GCA_947496905.1 Rickettsiales bacterium
TTTGATAGTGAAAATGTGAAACTTTCAGGATCAAAATCTTACACAGCCAAAATCATCCCTCATATTGGGCCATGGCTTGATTTTGAATTTGACAGTAAAGACATCCTTTATTTTCGCGTTGATAAGAAAAGAAAAATCCCAATTACATCCTTGTTTCGCGCCATTGGAATGACGTCGGAAAAAATCATACATACTTTTTATGATGTATCTGAGGCGGTGTTTGCGAAAAAAGGTTGGGCGATTAAATTCAGTGCCGAAGCATTATTGGACAAGAATGCTCCTCATGACTTTATTTGTGCAGACTCTGGTGAAATTAAAATAAAAGAAGGGTCTAAACTAAATCGCAAGATCATTGAAAAGCTCCAAGCAGAAAAGTTCCAATATTATTTACTCACAGACGAAGTGCTTCTCGGCTACATTATCGCGCAAGACTTAATAGAGTCGGATACGGGTGAATTACTGTTGGAAGCTGGCAGTATCGTCACCTCAGAAAGTTTGGAAATTTTACAAAAATTAAATTTCAAAACCATCTCTATAGCCAATCCAAGCAAATCAGATGTCGGTCCATACATATATAACACGCTACTGATAGATAAAAATCAGAATCAAAAAGATGCCCTCTTTGATGTTTACAGATCAATCAGATTGGGAGAAGTTCCATCGTCTCTCGAAATTGCAAAAAATTATTTCGAAAACCTCTTTTTTTCTGATTCCAGATATGATCTGTCAGATGTTGGTAGGATGAAAATGAATCACCGCCTAGGTCTTAATATTGATAAAGAAACTTTATTCTTAACGAGTACTGACATAGAGCAAGCCATTAGAATTTTAAGTCTCATTAAGCATGGTGACCTAAAAACTGATGACATAGACAATCTTGCTAATCGCCGCGTTCGCGCCGTTGGTGAGTTGGTGGAGAATCAGTTGCGCATTGGTATGTCAAGAATCGAGAAGTCCATTGTTGAGAAAATGAACTCAGTGGAAATTGACACGATCATGCCACAAAACTTGATCAACTCCAAACCTCTGATTGCCGCAGTAAAAGACTTCTTTGCTACCTCGCAGCTTTCGCAATTCATGGATCAAACTAACCCTCTTGCTGACATAACTCACAAGCGCCGTCTATCAGCTTTAGGACCGGGGGGATTGACTCGTGAAAGAGCTGGATTCGAAGTTAGGGATGTTCACCCTACTCATTATGGCAGAATCTGTCCTATTGAAACACCAGAAGGTCCAAATATCGGTCTAATTAACAGCTTGGCAACATATGCTCGCGTTAATCATTATGGCTTTATCGAGACCCCATATCGCAAAGTATCCAATGGCAGAATTACCGATGAGGTAATTTACATATCTGCCATGGAAGAGGTTGATTTCGCAATAGCTCCTTTAGTTGGAGAGGTTGATGATAAAGGTAATATCAAATCCGATCTAGTCAGTTGTCGTAGAAATGGCGAGTATGTAATGTTGCCGCCAAATAAAATCGATTACGCAGATATTTCCACTAAGCAACTTGTCTCAATCGCCACCACTCTGATTCCATTTTTAGAAAATGACGATGCAAATCGCGCCCTAATGGGATCAAATATGCAACGTCAAGCTGTACCATTATTGCATCCAGACTCCCCATTGGTTGGAACTGGTATGGAAGCCGTAATTGCCGCAGATTCTGGTGCAGCGGTTCGCATCAAAAAAGATGGCGTCGTTAAATTTGTTGATGCCGCCAAAGTTGTCGTTGAATCCATAAGTGATGATGTTCCTCAAATCGAAATTTATAATTTAGCAAAATACGTTAGAACAAACCAAGACACCTGCGTTAATCAGAGGCCAACGGTTGAGCTTGGTCAAATAGTTAAGGCTGGGCAAATTATTTCCGATGGCCATAGTATTTCTAATGGAGAAATTGCTTTAGGTAAAAATGTTCGGGTTGCCTTCATGCCTTGGAATGGCTACAATTTTGAAGATTCCATCATTATCTCAGAAAAATTACTAGCCGACGACACTTTCACTTCTATTCACATCGAGGAGTTAGAAATAGTCGCCCGAGATACAAGGCTTGGTCCTGAAGAAATAACCCGTGATATTCCTAATGTGAGTGAGGAGCTTTTAACGAAGCTTGATGAGGAGGGAATCATCCATATCGGGGCAGAAGTGAAACCGGGCGATTTACTAGTTGGAAAAACTACTCCAAAAAGCGAGTCTCCAATGACGCCAGAAGAAAAATTATTAAAAATAATTTTTGGTGAAAAGGCTGCGGATGTAAAAGATTCGTCTCTTTACGCATCTACCGGAGTCAGTGGAACCGTGGTTGATGTCAAGGTTTTCTCACGCAAAGGCATAGAGAAGGATGAGCGTTCGATTTATATCGAAATGCAGCAGATCGAAGATCTTTCCAAAACGAAAAATCTTAGGATTTCTTTTTTAGAAGATTCTTTGAAAGAGAATCTATCCACTCTTTTTGGTGGCCATAAGTTAGTCGCAAATGTCGATAAGCTAAAGGCGGGATCTAAGTTGGATGCAAAAGAGTTGGGAAAATTATCTAAAAATCTTTTAGTCAAAGTCTCGATCGACGATGCTAAAATAATGAATAAAACAGAAAAACTCATCAAGGCCTACAATAAGCAAATTACTGAAATCGAAAAAGAGTTTTCCGACAAAGTGTCGCGCATAAAAGGTGGAGATGAGTTAGGTCAAGGCGTGCTGAAAATTGTCAAAGTGTATATCGCTTCGAAATACCGTCTACAGCCAGGTGATAAAATGGCCGGAAGACATGGCAACAAAGGCGTCGTTTCCAAAATTGCTCCAATAGAAGATATGCCTTATTCTGCAGATGGCTCTCCGGTCGACATAGTCTTGAACCCACTTGGTGTAACGTCTCGTATGAATATCGGTCAAATTCTTGAAACTCATTTGGGTTTTGCGTCAAAAGAATTGGGTAAGCAAATCGGCCTCATTTTAGATTTAGCTTCCGATAGTAAGCGCGATTTTATTACTCAGCTGAGAGATAAAATCTTGCAAATTTACTCATCAGAGGACGAGGTTAAGAAAGTTAAGGCATTGTCCGACAATGACCTAATTGCTTTTGCCAATACCCTTAAAAATGGTGTACATTTTGCCACAGGAATTTTTGAGGGAGTTAAAGAGTCTTACATTACCAAGCTGCTCGAAATTTGCGGTATTGATAGATCTGGGCAGATTGAGCTTTTCGATGGAAAAACCGGAGAAAAATTCGATCGTAAAATCACCGTCGGATATATCTACATGCTTAAACTACATCACCTCGTTGACGACAAAATTCATGCTCGTTCGATTGGTCCTTACAGTTTAATCACGCAACAACCATTAGGTGGAAAATCCCACTTTGGTGGTCAAAGATTTGGTGAAATGGAATGTTGGGCGCTTCAAGCTTACGGTGCTGCATATTCTCTACAAGAGATGCTAACTGTTAAGTCTGACGATGTAATCGGTAGGATCAAAATCTACGAATCCATCATTCAAGGTAACCAAAATTTCAATTGTGGCATACCAGAATCATTCAATGTGATGATCAAAGAAGTCCGCTCTCTAGGGTTAAATATTGAGCTAGTAGAAAGAGACAATTAACCATGAAGCCCGGCGAGTTCAATCTCCTAGCGCAACTTTACATCGTTGTTAACCTTGAAGGGGTTACAACAAATAAAGTGCGCAATTATGGCAAAAGGTTACACTCGAATTTCTTTTCGTGAACGAGAAATAATTTACAAACTTCGTCTGGAGAGAAAATCTCTGAATGAAATTTCGAAGGTTGTCAGAAGAAACAAATCTTCAATCTCTCGGGAATTAGTCCGATGTACAGATTCAGACCTTGGCTACATTCCTGATCGAGCTAATATACAAGCTTCGATGCGCAAGCGTAGGAACACCCACACATTCCGAAGTGCAGCGCTTCTTTTGCTTGTAGAAGAGAAGCTGCGTATTGGCTGGAGTCCCGAACAAATCTCCGGAAGATTAAAAAAGGAAACTAGTTCGCTAAAAGTTTCTTACGAAACCATTTATAAATTCGCTTACAGCAAGGAGGGAAAGGCTCTTGGATGGCCTTCTCTACTTCCCAGAAAACAACCAACTCGGTTATCAAAGCTGGATAGAAAGCCGAAGAGAGAAATAATTCCAAATGCAGTTCCGATTTCTTCTCGTCCAGCAGTCATTGATGAACGCAGTAAAGTAGGGCATTGGGAAGGTGACCTTGTTATTTTTACCTGCTTTAAATCCAACAATCTCACAACTTTAGTTGAGAGGAAATCTAGGTTCGCTAAGTTAGTTTGTAATTCGAATAAGACTACTGCCACAGTTGTTGGCGGCATTAAGTCTTTTTTAGAATTACTTCCAGAAACCTCAGTTAAATCGATTACCTTTGACCGAGGAACTGAGTTTTGTCACCATGAAAAACTTAAAATAAAAACTTACTTCTGCGATCCTCATTCCCCTTGGTAGAAAGGAGGAGTTGAGAACTTTAATGGAAGGATCAGAAGGTTTTTACCAAGCTCATTTGATCACAGGCTTTTGACTCAAGATCTTGCAAATGAGGTT
>CANMEW010000075.1 GCA_947496905.1 Rickettsiales bacterium
GGGTTTTCAGAGGTTCCTAGAGAGATTTTGAATTGAGGGAGGTTGTGCAACAAAGCCCATTTTTGGGTATTTTTGTAAATGGTGGAGCTGACGGGAGTCGAACCCGTGACCTCTTGCATGCCATGCAAGCGCGCTACCAACTGCGCTACAGCCCCGTAAATAAATTAACTCATCATCACATCGCTTTTCTCGCTTCACTCGAAGACGATGCGATGTCTGGGTTTGCGGTCGCTGCCTGGGCTCAGCACAGCTTCGCCCGCATCTTACTCAAATTGCGCGTTAAGCACAATTTGCCGGAAGCAAGCTTCCTGTCGTGCGCGCCCTGAACCCGTTCTCACTAAAAACGATCAATGATCGTTTTCTTAACGTTCGAACCTGCGCTACAGCCCCGTAAATAAATTAACTCATCATCACATCGCTTTTCTCGCTTCACTCGAAGACGATGCGATGTCTGGGTTTAACGTAAATCTCGATTAGGTCGTCACCAATTTCACGAATTTCTTTTTTTGAAAATCCATTTAGGGCGTCAGAAATTTTAGAAAAATTCATCGCGCCGATTGCTGAAATTCCATCATCGCCGATGATTTTTTTACTCCTCATCCACACCAACTCATCAACTAAATTTTCTTGTAAAAACTGAGTGGCAATGTTTTTTCCACCTTCAACGAGCACAGAATTTACGCCGCTTACGCAAAGTTTTTGTAGCGCATCTCTCAAGTCAACCCCTCCCTCTTTTTCTTCGCAAAAAATTAACTCGATGCTCGGAATGGAAAAATTTTTATCCCGAGCATTAGTCAGAATAATTGTCGGAATTTTTTGAGCTGTTTGAAAAATTGTTGAGCTCAAATCGAAGTCTAAACTTTTTGAAATAACCACTCTTTTTGGTGAAAAACTTTCTAGTCCGGCGATGCGGCAATCAAGGCTAGGATTGTCTTTTCGAACTGTTTCTGCGCCAACTAAAATTGCGTCATTAATTGAGCGCAGGTGATGTGAAAATTGTCGCGATTTTTCTGACGTAATCCATTTGCTGTCGAAGGTTTTTGTGGCGATTTTTCCGTCCAGACTGGTTGCTAATTTCAGTGTGACGAAGGGCAGTCCACTTATTCGTGACTGAAAAAATCCGCGATTAATTTCTTTCGCCTCACTTTCTAAAACTCCGCAAACCACGTCTATTCCGGCCTCGCGCAATTTTGCAATTCCTTCGCCATCAACTCTTTTGTCGGGATCAAGAGTCGCAATCACCACTTTTTTGAATTTGTATTTTATTATTTTTTCAACACAGGGCGGAGTTTGACCAAAATGGGAACATGGCTCGAGAGTAACATAAAGGGTTGCGCCTTTTAAACTTTCTTCTTGTCCAATTTTCTCAATCGCGACTTCCTCAGCATGAGGACGTCCATTTTTTGCCGTCACTCCGCTAGAAATAATTTTTTCATCTTTGACAATTACGCAGCCCACAACTGGATTTGGCGCGGTTCTCCCAAGATTTTTTTTCGCCAAATTAAGCGCGTAAGCAATAAATTTTTCGTCGAGATTTTTTACCACAATTTTTAAATGTTCAGAGTTTGTTTTTTACTGGGTGCCATTGGCATTTTAATATTCACCTCTTCCTGCGAAAGAGATAAAAGAGAGGCTTATCTTTACGACAAGCCCGGCTTTGACAGCGGAATGATGCCGAAAGATCCAAATCCAAATTTACCAACAAGAGTTGTGCCGAATTACTACCAACCTCAACCCTATCCCTACCAAGCACCACAACAAAATTATCAGCAACAAATCCTTCCTCCGGGATCAAGATTTTATTCTAACCCTTACGCCATTCCTCCTGCGGAATATTATCCGCCGCAATATGACGTTGATCAATATTACGTTCCACCAACTTATTCCAACAATATCGAGCCGCCGATGGTGCAGCCGCAAGCGGAAGAGCGTCCGCGATCTCGCGGGACTTTTTTTTAAACCGTTCCTAAATCTGTGTAATCCATGCCAAAAATCATCATCTACAGCAAAGAGATCTGTCCCTATTGTGTCAGAGCCAAAGCGCTTCTACAAAGAAAGAATCAAGTCTTTGAAGAAATAAAAATTACTGATGACCAAACAAAAGAAGAGATGATTAAAAAATCCGGCGGGCGCATGACTGTTCCGCAAATTTTTATTGGCGACCTTCATGTGGGTGGGTGCGATGATCTCTACGCGTTAGACGCGGAAGGTAAGCTCGACGAATTGTTAAAATAATTTCTCTCCTCTTGTAAGGCAGTCAAAAATTACTAGATCAGGGTCTGCTGTTCACATTTTTTCCAATCCTCAACCTAAAACTTAAACTAAACATGAAAGTCAGACCTTTACATGATCGCGTTCTTGTTGAGCGCATCGAAGCCGAAAGCAAAACTGCTGGCGGCATTATTATCCCAGACACCGCAAAAGAAAAACCAGCTGAAGGCAAAGTTATCGCTATTGGCGAAGGTACTCGTGATGACCACGGCAAAAGAGTTGCTCTCGACGTTAAAAAAGGTGACCGCGTTTTATTCGCAAAATGGGGTGGAACCGAAGTTAAAGTTGATGGCAAAGAGCTGATCATCATGAAAGAATCCGACATTCTCGCAATCATCGAATCATAATTAACCAATCAGGAGAAATAAAATAATGTCCGCAAAAGAAATAATTTTTGGCGTTGATGCCAGAACAAAAATCGTCGAAGGTGTTAACATCATCGCCGATGCAGTAAAAGTAACTCTAGGGCCAAAAGGTCGTAATGTAGTAATCGAAAAATCTTTCGGCGCACCACGCATCACTAAAGATGGCGTTACCGTCGCAAAAGAAATTGAGCTTGCCGACAAATTTCAAAATTTGGGCGCGCAAATGATCAAAGAAGTTGCTTCCAAAACCAAGGATGTCGCTGGCGATGGAACAACAACTGCCACTGTCCTTGCTCAAGCAATTGTGCGTGAAGGCGTAAAATCAGTTGCTGCCGGAATCAATCCAATGGATTTGAAACGTGGCATCGACATAGCTGTGGAAGCTGTGGTGAAAGAGCTCGGCAAAATGAGCAAAAAAGTTAGTGGCAAAGAAGAGATCGCCCAAGTTGCGACAATCTCTGCCAATGGCGATTCTGAAGTTGGCAATAAAATTGCTGATGCAGTGCAAAAAGTTGGCCCCGATTCTCCAATCACTGTTGAAGAAGCGAAAGGTTTGGAATTTGAAGTTGATGTCGTTGAAGGCATGAATTTCGACCGCGGATATCTCTCCCCTTATTTCATCACCAATGGTGAAAAAATGACTGTTGAGCTTGAAAATCCTTACGTCCTTCTTTTCGAGAAAAAAGTTTCAAACTTGCAGCCAATGGTTCCATTGCTTGAAGCTGTAGTTCAATCATCTCGTCCACTTCTAATCATTGCTGAAGATGTTGAAGGCGAAGCACTTGCTGCTTTGGTTGTAAACAAACTTCGCGGCGGCTTGAAAATCGCAGCTGTAAAAGCTCCTGGTTTTGGCGACAGAAGAAAATCAATCATGGAAGACATTGCCTGCCTAACCGGCGGACAATTAATTTCTGAAGATTTGGGAATGAAGCTCGAAACCGTGACCTTGAAACAACTTGGTCAAGCTAAAAAAATCATCATCGACAAAGAAAATACAACCATCGTCGATGGCGCTGGAAAGTCAGCTGACGTTAAGTCTCGCTGCGCTTCGATCAAATCTCAAATCGAAGAAACAACTTCAGACTACGATCGCGAAAAACTTCAAGAAAGACTCGCTAAACTTTCTGGTGGCGTTGCCATCATTAAGGTTGGCGGTGCAACTGAAGTTGCAGTCAAAGAAAGAAAGGACCGCGTTGATGATGCGCTAGCAGCTACTCGTGCAGCAATGCAAGAAGGTATTGTTGCAGGCGGTGGCTCAGCTCTTCTTTACGCTGGTCGCGTGCTCGACAAAATTAAGGGTGCGAATGACGAACAAAATGTTGGTATCAACATCATCAAAAAAGTCATTCAAGCGCCAATTCGTCAAATCGCTGAGAATGCTGGTTTTGACGGGGCTGTTGTGGCTAATGAGGTACTTTCAAAAGGTGAGGCATCTTACGGTTACGACGCTCAAAACAATAAATATGGCGACATGTTTAAAGCTGGGATTGTTGATCCTGCTAAAGTCGTGAGAACTGCGCTTCAAGATGCCGCATCAGTTTCCGGTTTGTTAATCACTACTGAAGCTGCAATCATTGAGAAGAAAGAAGAATCGTCTCACAGCCACGGTGGTGGCATGGGCGGCGGAATGGGCGGCATGGGAGGAATGGGCGGATTCTAAGTTAATCAAACCCAATAAGACTAAAAAAACCTCGGTTCCGAAATTCGGAGCCGAGGTTTTTTATTTTTGGGTTTTTTATTTTTGTGTGGGTCGCCTGTCAAATTCGCGGTCTTTTGTAGAATTCTTATGGAACCTCTGAAAAACCTAGATTTTTCGAGAAATTTTTAGGCAACAAATTTTTGAGCAGGAAAGCGTACCTTGATGTACGTGCTCGCGAAAAAATTTGGTAACGAAAAAATTTCCGGAAAAGATGGTTTTTCAGAGGTTCCTTATTTACTCCAAGGCCATTTCGCTGTGGTCTTAGCATTCAGCAAAAATGTTCTGCAAATCAGGTCATAAGCAGTGGTTTTTCTTTTGGTAAAAAGATGAATTTGTACCCAAATGACGAAGGTGATTCCGAAAAAAACATTGGCCTCGGACGCAGTCACTACCTGAAAGAAAGTAAGGTCACTTCTGAGTTGGTAACTCACCAAATAAAAAATGTAGGCGAAAGGTAAGACCGACAGAAAATAATGCCCCATCCCCAATCCGAAGCTGATTTTGGAATCCTCATTTTTTACCATCACAATCTTCAACAAGCGTTTTCCGATTGTTCCCTGCCAAGCTGAGGCATTAAGGCCGGCATGGTAAAATGTGCCAACTAAAATCACGATCGCGTAGAAAGTTAGGGCGCTGAAAAAGATGCTGTTATTCAAAATGAAGTCGATGTGTTCAGGAGTATTCTTGATGGTCTCTGTTCCGAAATGATCTTTGAATTCCTGCATAAAATTTATTACCGCTTGGTTTATCCAGAGCGTTCCCAAGGTTTGCATGACGATGACGCGCAAGAATAAAACTATCCAGATATCGATTCCGGCTGCGATGCTGCGACGAAAAGAGGAGGCATATTTTTCTACCACAGAAGTTTTTCCCAAAAATTTTTCAATGTTCATAGCCGAATTTTTTAATTTTTATTTTGTGATTTTTTTTGTCGCGAAGGGTGATTTTTGGTGTAGAGCTAGCAGCTGCTCTTAGCTCGCCAATGCAGGTTAAATCTAATTTTAATTCCTTGGCGAGATCAGAAATTTTTGTCAGATTTTTTTTAGGAGAAGTAAAAATTAATTCGTAATCGTCGCCAGATGAAAGCAAGTCCAGCTTACTTAGAGCCAGATTTTTTTTCAGAATTTTTTCTACTACAGTAGAGCATGGAATTTTTTCGAGATGAATTTCTGCATCTAATTTTGAAGTCTGACAAATGTGCCTCAGATCAGACAGTAAGCCATCAGACACATCAATTGCGCAAATGGATAATTTTTTTTTGAGTAGCTGCTGTCCCAATAAAATTCTTGGTGATGGAGAAAAATGACGCTCCAACAAAAATTTTTTTTCTGCCTCGCTAAAGTTTTTAAAATTTTTGTGATGTGTTAGTCCAGCATCGCCAATGCTGCCGGAAACAAAAATTAAATCTCCGTCTTTTGCTTGGCTGCGAGATAAAATTTTACCTTTCTTTACTGAGCCAAAAATTGTCACGGAGAAGAAAAGCCTTTCCGCCGACACAGTATCTCCACCAATTAAGCGCAGACCAAATTTCTCCTGAACATGTTTTAGCCCGCGAGAGAATTCGCGCAGAAAAACTTCGTCGGTATTTTTATTTTTAGAAAAGCCGAGCATGTAATGAAGTGGCTTCGCTCCTGCTGCGGCAAGATCAGACAAATTTGTTAATAACAGCTTGGAAGCTATTTTAAACCCGCCATTTTTTCGCAAGAAATGTACGTCTTCAACAAGCATGTCCTTGCTTGCCACAAGCTCTTCATCTTTTTTTAATGCGATTCGCGCAACATCGTCAGACAAGCCTTGAGCAGCTTTATGATTTTCTGTGAGCGGCTTAAAAAATTTTTCAATTAACTGAAATTCCTTCGTCATTATACCAGAGCTCCTTGAAACCTGAACTTCTCAGCTCTGGTATGCGGGGTTCCCCACAACGTGGGGCGCGGCGAGTGCCGCGTAAAAACTTAAATTTTTTAGAAACATGATTACCGCACAATTCCTGAACAGCATTAATTCTGAACTTGAGTCCCTTAAGCAAAATGGCCTCTTCAAGGACGAGAGTGAAATAATCACG
>CANMEW010000076.1:0-3071 GCA_947496905.1 Rickettsiales bacterium
CACCTCTAAAAATTGCCGGAAAAAGCAATTTTTAGAGGTGCCCTTAAATCTGATTAATAAGCTTACTTTCTTGCCAGTAGCGGTCTGACTTAATTTCATTGAGGCGCGAGACCGTGCGTAAAAAGGCTTGGTGACCAGTTCCGCTGCGGAAAATATTTTCAGGTTTTGCTTTCGACAGAATTACCAATGCCACTTTTTTTTCGTAAACCTCGTCAATGAAAAGCATGAAGCGCTTGGCTTCGTTGAATTCGTCTTCGCCTAGGACGGGAATTTTTGACAGGAAAACTAAATTAAAATTTTTGCAAATTGCTTGGTAATCAGCGGCAGAAAAATTAACGCGACAGAGTTCGTCAAAAGTTAGTTCAGCAATTGCATGTGGGTAAGTTTTTTTGATCTCCACTTCACGTCCCCAGACCTTAATTTTACTAGGCTTAGGTCTTTCATCATCAGTTAAATTTTTAAGAATTTTTTTAACTTCTTCACGATTTTCCTGATTAGAAATGAAATATCTTTTGCTCAAATTTTGGATGTAATTTTTGCGGTAATCAGTCGGAGAATCGAGGTGCAAAATCTCGAAATTTTTTAGCAAAAATTCATTTACAAATTCTAAAAAAACTTGGCGCTGAAGTCCGTTTTTGTAGAGTTCAAGCGGATGAGAGTTTGAGGTAAAAACCACCGCAACATTGCGTAAAAACAGGTGGGAAAAAATTCGTGAAAGCAGCATGGCGTCAGCAATGTCAGTGACTTGAAACTCATCGAAGCAAATAACTTTTTTATCCCCGATTAATCTTTTCACCGCCTCGATTAACTCATCTTTAAATTGTTTTTTTTCCTTACGGATGTCGCGCAAGGTCTCGTGCAACAGCTGCATGAAGCTGTTAAAGTGAAAATAAATTTTCGGTGTTTTGTGCAGAGAATTGAAAAAGAGCTTCATCAACATCGACTTGCCACGACCTACATCTCCGTAAATGTAAAAACTTTTTGGAGCCGCTGAGGAAAAAAAATTTTTAAAAAAACCGTCGGAATCACGTCTTTCAAGCGAAGAGGATAGTTCTCGTAATTTTTCTTTAATGGAGATTTGCCGCTGATCGAAAATCATTAGGACGCTAGAATATTTCTGCGGTAGGAAATCGCTTCGAACAGATGATTGGAATTGATGTTTTTGGAATTTTCTAAATCAGCGATGGTGCGGGCAACGCGTAAAATTCTGGTGATTCCGCGCATTGAACTCTGCATTTTCTGCACCGAATTTTGTAAAATTTTCTGCCCCTCAGAATCAAGCTCGCAGAATTTTTCTAAAATTTTTCCGTCAATTTTAGCATTAATTTTTGGCAGATTTTTCATCCCCTCTTCTTTTTCGTACCGCTTTTTTTGCAACTCGCGAGCCTTATAAACTCTGGCTGCAATCACTTCCGAACTTTCTCCAGCTCGCAAATTATTCGCTGTAAAAATGTCGACTTGACCAACATTCACCGCGATGTCGATGCGGTCTAGCAATGGTCCAGAAATTTTATTTTTGTAATCTTCGCCGCAGATCGGCGCCTTTTTGCATTCACGCGCAGAGTCGCCTAAATAGCCGCAGCGGCAAGGATTCATCGCCGCAACAAGTTGAAAATTTGTTGGGTAGGTAATGTGAGAATTAACACGAGAAATGCTGACATTTCCAGTTTCAAGCGGTTGGCGTAGCGAGTCCAAAACTTGGCGCGGGAACTCCGCCAATTCATCCAAAAATAAAACTCCATTGTGAGCTAAAGAAATTTCTCCCGGCTTAGCTCTGGCTCCCCCACCAACCATTGCCGGCATTGAGCAAGAGTGGTGCACTTCGCGGTAGGGGCGTGAGGTGATTAATTTTCCATCAATAATTTTTCCGCTGATGCTGTGGATCATGTTGATCTCAAGAATTTCCCCCAAATCACATGGCGGTAGAATTCCGGGTAAGCGTGAGGCGAGCATTGATTTACCAGTGCCGGGAGGTCCAACCATCAGCAAATTGTGACCACCCGCTGCGGCGATTTCGAGCGCGCGCTTGGCGGTTTCTTGACCCTTCACATCGGACAAATCTGGGTATTTTTTCTCTTCAAAAATTTTTGAAGTTTCTGGCCTTGCCAGCATTTGCTCATTTTTTAAATGATTGATGAGAGTGAGTAAATCTGGCGCTGCGATAATTTCTAAATCCCCTGCCCAAGCTGCTTCACGCCCGTTTGATTGCGGACAAATAATTCCACAATTTCTCTGATTCGCACCAATTGCTGCCGAAATAATTCCACTGACAGAATTGATTGATCCATCCAAAGAGAGCTCTCCCAAAATAAAAAATTCATCGATGGTTTCTTGCGCCAAAACACCAATTTCAATCATGATGCCGAGAGCAATGGCAAGGTCAAAATGACCTCCCTCTTTTTGTAGATCAGCGGGAGCGAGATTAACGGTGATTTTTTTGTAGGGCCATGAAAGCCCAGTGGACATGATTGCGGCGCGGACACGCTCTTTTGATTCTCCGACAGCTTTGTCCGGCAAGCCAACAATGGTAAAGCTGGCCATGCCTGGTGAGATTTTTACTTGGACATCAACTGGAGCAACATCGATCCCAGCGAAAGAGAAGGTTTTAACTTTGGCGACCATGGTGATGGTGTGTGGGATTTGAGGGGGTGTGATTTAGAAAATCATCTGACCTGAGTCGCTGTTCGCTAGCGACTCAAGCCACTCGAGGTTTTTGCAGATTTTCCTTAACTGTTGTAATACATCTCGAACTCAACTGGGTGAGGCACTTGTTCGTAGCGATCGACTTCTTTCATTTTCAATTCGATGTAGGCATCGATTTGATCATTAGTGAAAACATCGCCCTGAAGAAGGAAGTCGCGGTCTTTGTCTAAAGCATTTAGAGCGTCACGCAGAGAGCGCGAAACGGTAGGGATTTTTCTCAGTTCTTTTTCTGAGGAATGGTAGAGATCTTGGTTTTTTGGTTCTCCGGGATGAATTTTATTTTTCACTCCGTCTAGTCCAGCCATGAGGAGAGCGGCGCAAGTAAGGTACGGATTTGAAGCGGGATCGGGAAAGCGAGGTTCAATTCG
>CANMEW010000076.1:3081-6136 GCA_947496905.1 Rickettsiales bacterium
GCAGCCGAGCGATTTTTTGCTGAATAAGCAAGTAACACTGGGGCTTCGTAGCCAGGCACCAAGCGCTTGTAGCTGTTAGTGGTGGCATTAGAAAAGGCATTGATTGCTTTTGCATGTTTGATGATTCCACCAATGTAGAACAAGGCTAGTTCGGACAAATCTGCGTGCTCGTTACCCATGAAAAGATTTTGTCCATCTCTCCAAATCGATTGATGTACATGCATGCCCGAGCCATTGTCAGCAAAGATTGGTTTCGGCATGAAGGTCGCAGTTTTGCCGTAAGCTTGGCAAACATTGTGAACGACATATTTGAATTTTTGAATATTGTCCGCAGTGCCAGTAAGAGTGCTGTATTTGAAGCCGATTTCGAATTGTGAATTTGCAACTTCATGGTGATGCAAAAGAGGAGTAAGGCCAACTGCACGCATGGTTTCGACAATTTCTGAGCGCAGATCTTGGCCGCTGTCTAGCGGAGATGGATCAAAGTAAGCGCCTTTAATTGGTGATCTGCGGCCTAAATTTCCGCCTTGAGTAATTTTGTTAGAATTGTGTGGAGCTTCTTCGGAATCGATCGAAGAAAAATTTTCGTGAGAGCTGGTTTTGAAACGCACATCGTCAAAGACAAAAAATTCTGGCTCCGGACCAAAATAAGCCACATCGCCAACGCCACTTTTGGCTAAATATTCTTCGGCTTTTTTTGCGGTGAAGCGCGGGTCTCTGGCGTAGCCTTTATTTGTGGTTGGCTCGATTACGTCGCAAGTAATGACGATTGTTGGAAGAGTTGTGAATGGATCGAGGAAAGCTGTGTCTAGCTGCGGTATGAGAATCATGTCGGACTCGTTAATTTCTTTCCAAGCCGGAACTGATGAGCCGTCGAAAGCAACGCCCTTGATTAATTCTTCCTCACCAACGGCATCTGCGCAGTGGCTAATGTGTAGCCATTTTCCGCCGTAATCAGAGAAGCGGAAATCGATGAATTTGACGTCGTTGGTTTTAACCATTTCGAAAATAGCAGAAACGCTTGAGGCTTGAGGCATAAGGATTACCGATGAGTTTATTGGGGGGAAGGAATGGTTGGAAGTGGGAGAGATTTTTTATTTTTAGCGTTTGGAAAAGCGAGCGTCTTTTGGAGTAGTAGATTCAAGAAACTCGATCATCTGACTCGCAATGTCGATACCGGTTGCAGCTTCAATACCTTCAAGGCCGGGAGAAGAATTTACCTCAAGAATTTTTGGGCCAGAATTGGAGCGAACCATGTCAACACCGGCAACGTCAAGCCCGATAATTTCTGCCACCCGAATTGCCAAATCTCTTTCCTCGTTAGTAATTTCAACAGTTCTGGCCGTAGCGCCCAAGTGAATATTGGCGCGGAATTCGCCCTCTTGCGCGATGCGCTCAATTGATGCAACGACCTTATTTCCGATCACAAAACACCTGATGTCCTGACCCTTCGATTCCTTGATGTAATGTTGGACGAGAATGTCCGCCTTCAGGCTTCGAAAGGCGTTAATCGTGCTTTCTGCAGATTTATTTGTTTCCGCCAGAACCACTCCCACGCCCTTTGTTCCTTCGAGCAATTTAATTACCAACGGAGCGCTACCCACCAGCCTGATTAGATCTTTTGTTTTGTAAGATGAATTGGCAAAGCTGGTGACTGGTGCAGACAGAGAGTGCTGCGATAAAATTTGCAAAGTGTGTAATTTGTCGCGCGATTTCAGAATTGCCTCCGCCTTATTCAAACAGCTCACTCCAATCACTTCGAATTGTCGCACAATCGCTGCACCGTAAAAAGTCATCGCCGGTTTGATGCGCGGAATTACGTGAGAAATTTTTTCCAATTTCACTCCTTCGTCGTGAAAAATTTCCGAAGAATTCGCGGCGATTTTGATGTAGCAATTGCCAACATTTACAAATTCAATTTCGTGACCACGACCACGCGCCGCCTCAAGAATGCGTTGGTTCGAATAAAGATTTGGATTGGATGCTAGTAGTATTATTTTCATTAATCTTTTGATCAGATTTAGTATCAGACTCTTTCGTGAGTAAGAAATTTATTTTTTGTAAAGTTTCAGGATTGCTTTTCGTTTTATTCTGCCCTGCAAAAAGGATTTCGATGGATCAACCAACAGTTTTGCCTGCTTGATTGCGTCGCGTCCGAGTAGCATTCTGAATGTCATGGAGTCGCGATTAGCAAGGGTTAATTCTATTTCCAGAATTGTTTCTCCAACTTGCAAGCCAGACTTGATGACGAATCTTTTTTCTTTTTTCCCGCTGGAATCCGAAACCATTCTGCGCTCCAAAACCTGTGCAATACAGCTGCGAACCAATGTTTTGTTTTTCTGTAAAGGATGGATGTCGAACCTCACATGCTCAACATTCCCAAGGTAAAAATTCTCGATGTTGAAGGCGTGAAGAGAGGAAGTTTTTGCACCAGTGTCAATTTTTCCTTTGATTGCCGGAAGGCCTAAGCAGCCTAGCTCAAACCACTCCTTCCAGCCAATTATTTTTGATTTTTTTATCATTATCTCGTTTCCGAAATTAACTTCGTAACAAGGGCGAGATCCTCAAGCGTGTCCACCGAAAGTGGGTGCGCATCAACAATCCTGACGCAAATTTTCATGTTATTTTCTAGCGCTCGTAGCTGCTCCAAACTTTCACACCTCTCCAGAGTTGATTGCGGCAGGTTTACAAATTTTTCCAAAGCTGATTTTTTGTAAGCGTAAATTCCGATATGATGGAAATAATCGTTGGAATTTTTTGCGCTGTGCGGTATTGGACAACGCGAGAAATACAGCGCTCTTCCGAAATTTTTTTCCGTAAAAGCAATCGCGATTTTCACGACATTGGAATTGGTAATTTCTGAGATGTTGGTGATTTTTGATGCAACAGTTGCGATGTCGCAATCGCTATTTAGCGCAGCTTCTGCAGCAGCTCTAATTACGGCTGGATCAATATTTGGCAGATCTCCCTGCAAATTTAAAATTACCTCGAAATCATCATTTTTTTAACCCTTGAGCGCAGCGTAAATTCGTTCAGTTCCAGAAGGTAAATTGGG
>CANMEW010000077.1:0-3292 GCA_947496905.1 Rickettsiales bacterium
ACCTCTAACAAGTCCATTTTTAACAGCTTGATCGTGCTTACATTTTTTACATTTGATCATAACACTTACTCCAATTTTGGTTAAAAATTGGAGGATTGGTTTTATCTATTTAAAGGGCAACACTCTCCTATTGATTAATTCTTTTAAACTAACTGGCATTGAGTGAGGATTTGTAGGGTTTGGATTAAAAATAATCTCCATTTTTCTCCGATTTTCAAAGGAAAGCTATTTCTTCGAAAATCTAAAGATGGCAAATTTGAGTAGTTTTTCTATAAAAAACGTAAATTGTACACAGGTCTGCACGCTAGAGGTCAACGGAGTTTAGACTCTAATTGGCTTTTGAGTCTCTATTTATCTGGTCTTGATGAACATTACACCCTGTAGAACTGCAGTTATTGACAGGGCGGTTAATAACCAGACACCCACTACGCCGCAGCGTAGCTTGTAGTTGCTGTCTGGAAGAAAGATTTTACCTTTTCAGGTAGTTTTTGTAGCTGGTGTAATTTGCTCGCAACGCTTGATTTGAGCTGTTTGGTCGACGATATTAGGGTTCTTGAAATCCCATGATTTTTTACGTGATTCCACACCAATTCATCAGGATTTAGCTCCGGAGAATATGGTGTTCGGTGCGAAAAGTTTTAGTCTTAATTTTCCTTTTGGATTGGCTTCAGACTTTGAATTCACTGACTCTACGAACTTTTGAATTTTCTTCGATTTGTGGATTGGGTGGTTATCTAGGATCAGAAAAACTGGTTTTATTGGCTTGATCTTAGCTTTCGACTTACCATCCGAATCCTTTACCAGCCTGCTTAGAAAGGTGATAAAGATTTGGTCATTCACGTTCTTCTCAGTTAGCATGAACTTGCATTCTCCCTTGTGAGAGACGGCAGAAATCATGTTCACTTTACCTCGCTTTGAGGTTCTTTTGACGATTGGAGTAACACCTTTTTCACCAATAGTTTTAGCGATTTTGTAGTTGAGATTGACTCCGGCTTCGTCACCGAAATAAACCTCTGCACCAGCTTCCCTAGCCTCTGCTCTGATATTTTTGTAATCAACTTCCAGCCATTTTTTAACGATGATTGGATCTTGTTGCAGGTACCTCGTTGTTGGTCTTTGGAAGGTGAAGCCGAGTTTGCGTAAGAGGTCTCCAGTGGCAGTTTTACCGAGGGAGACTTGGAATTTCTTTTTGATTACTGCTCGAAGGCGATCTCGAGTCCACAGACAGACTTCAAATTGCAGTTGGATTTTGTCAGAAGTTAGAGCTTTGCATATCCAGCTAATCTGCCTTACACTCAAGCGAGACGGACGTCCAGGAACTGGCTTCAACTTCAGAGCTCTCTTACCGCCACGCTCAGAATAAGCCTTTAACCAGGCATAAATTGTTGAACGATTGAATCCTAAATTCTTAGCTGCAACCTCTGGACTTAAGCCTTTACGAACCATTGATACGGTTCGCATCCTTATTTCTTCTAGGGTTGCGTGGCTAATCTTTCTTCCGTCAAGCTTGTTCATGGATCAATCTAGTTTGGTTGATGACCTTTGAATGCTAGATTGGAAGGATTTAATGTCTAGTTATTAACCGCTTTATCTATAGTTGCGCTAAAAACTTGAATTCACCAGTAACGTCAAAGCCGAGGCAAGAAGTGTTTAAAAAATTATCAGTTAGTTTAGCAAAAAAATTCCTAGAAAGAAGCGTTAAGCACCTACTTTGGCTTCGCGATGATTACCTAACAAAAACAGGCTGGATGAAGAGTTTGAAGTGCGGTGAATGTCTTGATACGAGTGGCGATCCCATTCCCTGGTTCAGCTATCCAGCACTACATTTCCTCGAAAGTTGCCTGACAAAAAACATGAAAATTTTCGAATTTGGATCTGGAAATTCGACGCTTTATTTTGCCAAGCGTTGTAAGTCAGTCGTGAGCTTCGAGAATAAAGAAGAGTGGGTTTTTCGTACAAAAAAATTGACCAAAAATCTTGAAAATGTAGAAGTCTTCTGGCGCGATGGTGTCTCTTATTTTCAGCCAGAGACCGAAGAAAAGTTTGATGTTGTAGTTGTCGATGGCCTTCACCGCAACGAGTGCTGCGAATCAGCTGTTATGCTGTTACGCGAGGGTGGAGTAATTATTCTGGATAATGCGGAGCGTGCAGAATACGACGCAGGAGAAAAATTTTTACTCGGTCTAGGATTTAAGCGTTTAGGTTTTTTTGGACTCGCACCTCTAAATCACTACGCGCAGGACACTTCGATTTTTTATCGAGAAGGAAATTGTTTTGGAATTTAGAAAAAGTTGTACTAGGAGATGAAACTCATTCACTTTTTCAATTTCTCACTCAGAAATTCAGAAATAACCCAAAAGTTTTTTATCAGAATCCTGACCATTACTCGAAGGGACTAAGCATGATTGCGAATGCCACTTAAGCAGCCTAATTGCTGCCATAGCTCAGCGGTAGAGCACTTCATTGGTAATGAAGAGGTCGGGGGTTCGATTCCCCCTGGCAGCACCATTTTTTCTCCACACTCTGATTTTCTTTCCACGCCTTAGCTTTGCACACTGCACCTTCCTCAAAAATCTTAATCCCAACTCCGCTCATGAAATTTTTTATCGACTCCGCCGAAATCTCTGAAATCAAAGAAATCGCGGCTTACGGACTGCTTGACGGCGTCACAACAAATCCAAGTCTAATCGCCAAATCTGGTAGAAAATTCAAAGAAGTGATCGCCGAAATTTGCGCTGTCGTTTCTGGTCCGGTAAGCGCTGAAGTTGCCGCAACTGACTATGAAGGCATGGTTCGCGAAGGAGAAATTCTGAGTAAAATTGCAAAAAATGTCTGCATCAAATTGCCACTTACAATGGATGGCTTGAAGGCCTGCAAGTATTTTTCTGACAAAAAAATCCAAACCAATGTCACGCTCTGCTTCTCTGCAGCTCAGGCAATTTTAGCCGCAAAAGCTGGCGCTACTTTTGTTTCACCATTCGTCGGAAGGCTTGACGACATTGGTCAGGATGGCATGGCCTTAATCGAAGAAATCTGTCAGATTTATTCCAATTACCCAAATTTCAAAACCGAAATTCTCGTCGCTTCAATTCGAAATCCAATCCACATCACTGCAGCAGCAAAAATGGGAGCACATGTTGCAACCATACCAGCTAAGGTTTTGAAGCAGCTCGCATCTCACGCACTCACCGACAAAGGTCTAGAAACTTTTGTAAAGGATTGGGCATCTACTGGTCAAAAAATTGATTAAGAACTGCGCCGCATCATGGTAAAAAAATGGAAAATCTATGGC
>CANMEW010000077.1:3302-3902 GCA_947496905.1 Rickettsiales bacterium
ACTCGCGGGTTTTTTATTTTTTAGTCGAGCGAGTTGCAAATTACTCGTCGCTAAAGCGACTCCGTCATTTGTGTCGTTACCAAATTTTCTCAAAAAATTTAGGTTTTGCAGAGTTTTCTTAGAAACCGCACCGCATCATGGTAAAAAAATGGAAAATTTTTGGCATTCAAACCAATCTTGAGTGGTACGATGTCAAAACTAAGTTCAAGCAGTTGTTACGCAAAATTTCCTACTCCCGACTTTCTCAAGAAATAATCTGCACACTCATTTGCGGCTACATGAAGCTAGTTTTTTGCAGCAGCAAAAAAATCTTTGTGAATCAAGAAATTCTGTTTGAAGTCGCCAAGAATAAGACTCCGCTAATCATCGGCATGTGGCACAATCGCCTGATGATGACTCCCTTCGCCTCCAAAAAAATAAGAAAAAAATACCCTGACTACACATTCATGACCCTCGCCTCAAAGCATGGCGATGGAAAATTTGTGGGCAGAGTGATGGAAAAATTTGGACTGATTACAATTTTTGGATCATCAAATGGTGGGAGAAAAGCATCGCGCGGCATCGACATTACCAGCATGAGAAAAATATTTAACGGCATGA
>CANMEW010000077.1:3912-6052 GCA_947496905.1 Rickettsiales bacterium
CCAATGGGATCACGCACGATGGTCCACGCGGTCCAAATCAAAAAATTAACGGCGAAATCCTCAACATCGCCCGCATCTCTGGCGCCGGAATTATTGCCGCATCTTATTCTTGTTCGCGCTTCAAGCAGCTCAACACTTGGGACAATTTCAAAATCCCGCTACCATTCTCAACTCTGTGCTTTTACTTCGATGAATCTCCGATTTTTGTTCCAAAAAAATCAGACGAAGCGGATCTAAAAAAAATCAAAATATTGCTAGAAAAAAGACTGAACTTTGTTCAGGAAAAATCTTTAGAGCTAACAAAGTAAGTGTGTAAACAATGTTCCAATTTTTAGAATGGCTGCTTGGCGGTATGAAAAAAACTATTGGAGAGGCGGTGGATTGGGTGAATGATTGGACCAGCTACAAAAACCCATCATCCGCCACTACTACAAACCCGATACCTCCTCACTATCCTTACAAGAGACAGCGTGATAAGGATGATGATGACGATAATAAAGACACTCCTCTTCCAGACCAAAACCAAACTCCAAGCGAATCTCCGCAACCCACTAGCTGCATTGGCATTAACGATTCCAATCGCCACGATACTTGGCACAACCATCATTGATGAACCTCAACATACCTGAATTTTCTGTCTCCGAATTTTCGCGCTCAATCAAGCGAGTGGTTGAAGATGCTTTCGGTTACGTACGCATTAAGGGTGAAATAAGTGGGTTCAAAAAAGCTTCTTCTGGTCACCTCTATTTCACGCTAAAGGATGAATCCGCCACCCTTTCCTCCGTGTGCTTTCGCAACGCAGCGCAATTAATTAATTTTGAAATTGTCGACGGTTTGCAGGTGATCGCCTCAGGAAGAATTACCACATTTGAAGGCCGCTCAAATTACCAAATTATTGTTGAGAAGCTGGAAGTAGCAGGCATTGGAGCAATTCTGGAAATGCTCGAAAAAAGACGTCAAAAACTTTTAGCTGAAGGTCTGTTTGATGAAATCCATAAAAAACCAATCCCATTTTTTCCAAAAATTATTGGCGTGATTACCTCCGAAACTGGAGCGGTAATTGAGGACATAAAACATCGCATCAAGGCGCGCTGCCCAACGCACATCATGCTTTACCCCAGCTTGGTACAAGGTGAAAAAGCTGCCACTCAGGTCATTGCCGCGATTAAATTTTTTAATAAATTGAAGGTGAGTCAACCAGATGTGCTGATTGTCGCCAGAGGCGGAGGATCCTTCGAAGACCTACTTCCATTCAGCAATGAAAATTTGGTGCGAGAAGTTTTTAAGTCGAAAATTCCCCTCATTTCTGCCATTGGTCACGAGACCGACACCACTCTCATCGACTATGTTTCCGACCTGCGCGCTCCAACCCCCACCGCTGCCGCTGAACTCGCTACTCCACTTTTTGACGAGCTAAAAAATCGCCTCAATTTCTGCACCGAAAAATTGCAATTTCTGCCACAAAATTCTTTGGCTCAAAATTTTTTACAGCTAAAAAATCTTCAACGACACATCTCCGACCCCGCTAAAACACTGACCCAAATTAGTGAGAGATTTTTTTCGCTGGGAGAGAAATTTAATTTTTTAGTACAGAATTTTTTCGAGAAAAAAGCGGAGAAATTGCAGATGACTGACCTTGCTAAAAGATCACTTTTCCAGCAAATCAGTATTGCTGATCAAAAAATCCAATTCCTGTTTGAGCGTCTAAAATCAAGTTCTCAGCACCATTTAAAAGAAACCGCATCCAACCTAAAAAATTTGGAAAAAATTTTGCAGTCTACTCATTACCGTGAAATTTTGAAACGCGGATTTGCTTTGGTGAAAGGTGAGAATGGCAATTTAATTTCTTCGATTTCTGACGTAAAAATTGGCGGGAAAAATTTTGTCGAAATGTCCGACGGAGAAATTGAAGTTGGGATTCTGACAACCGCAAATAACGGAAGGTCGCAGGCCTGAGTAATTTTCACTACAACTTCACCCTCGTCGCTAGAATCACTTAGAGACGCGAAGCAATCCACAATGACGAAGAAAGTAAATGCTCACGCAAATTCTAGCTTTTCTGGATGGTAAAATGAGATTGGTCTTGAGGGCTACGAGATCAAAATTTGCGGCTACAAAAAAATTTAAAATTCGTCCAAAA
>CANMEW010000078.1 GCA_947496905.1 Rickettsiales bacterium
CCAGCAGCAAAAAAAGCAGTTGTTAAAAAAACTGTAGTTGCAAAAAAACCAGCTGCAAAAAAACCAGCTGCTAAAAAAGCAGTTGTTAAAAAAACTGTAGTTGCAAAAAAACCAGCAGCTAAAAAAGCAGTTGTTAAAAAAACTGTAGTTGCAAAAAAACCAGCAGCTAAAAAACCAGCAGCTAAAAAATAGAAAGTAGAAAATCTAAAAAGTAAAAAAGGGCGGGGACTCTCACGGGTCCCCGCCCTTTTATATTTAATCGAATTGAAACTGAGTTCACATTTTGTATAAATTCGACCTTAACTTTTTACCCCACCCAATCCCATTCCGCCGAAAGCCTGTCTAATTGTGATGACCACGGGAGATCTTTTTGGAGTCCTTGCTTGGTTTTCTGCGTTAACGATGTCACACAAAATATCCAAAGAAACTCCGCCATCGTGACCCATGCAAATCGTAAAAGTTTTTCTGTCGAGCTCTTGAACAGTTTTACGATTTATGATTCTAATCCCGCCATTTTTTGAACTTTTTCTCGAGAACAAAAAAAGACGATTAAGAATTTTTACGTAAGAATTAATGTGCGGATCATGATGATCTGGAATCGATCCAGTCATGACTTGCTCATCAGAAACATTGATTAAGTAATCAAAAATCATCTCAGCCATTTCGGCCGTCTCTTCCTCGATTTTCTTAAAAACCTCACTAATCAACTGTAAATTTGCAGCGATGTCTGTCGATGGTTTTTGTGCTATTCCTGATGGCGCTGTTAAATTTTCACTCGTCTCATTCATGATTTTTTAAATAAATTTTTTTAATAAATTTTTGATTTCAAAAAATATCTTACTCTGTGAAGCGAGTCTCTGATTGATTAGATTTAGAACTCTTGGCAAGAGAGTTAGGTAATTATTTTTTCCATCACGAAGAGAGAGTCGCGCAAAAATGCCAATAATTTTTATATTTCTTTGTAGAGAAAAAATTTCATATTCCCTCGTGAACACAGCTTCATCGCAGTTAGATTTTTTTAAGTAATATTCGAAAAGCCTCTCGCGATTTCCCTCATCTAGATCCCTCCGCGCATCCTCTAAAAGCGACACTAAATCGTAAGCTTTTGATCCAATCACCGCATCTTGGAAATCAAGCAGCCCAACTTGTTTGCGGCCATCTCTGCTCGGCAAAAACATCAAATTATCGGCGTGGTAATCACGCAAAACTAGAGTCTGATTTTCCTTGTCGATTAGATCAAAAATCTGGAACCACAAGAATTTGAAAAGAGCTTTTTCTTGCAAGCTCATCATTTTTTTTTGCAGAGGAAGATACCAATCCACAAACAGCATTACCTCACGAAAAAGCAAAGCGTGATTGTAATTGGCGAGATCAGTTGGTGGTTTTAGTTGATGTAGCTCTAGCAAGGCGTCGCAAGCTTTCGCGTAAAGAGGAAATTCTTTTGAGGGCGAGATTTTTAAAATTCTGCCGTAGGTGTCGTCACCAAAATCTTCCAATAAAAGAAATCCGCTTGTGTCGTCGCGAGCAAAAATTTTTGGAGCAGAAAAATTATTTAAAACTAGGAACTCGTCAATTTTAACGAAGGGTTTGATGTCCTCGTGCGTTGGTGGCGCAAACATTAAAATGAATGTTTGCGCGCTGCAAAAAATGCGGTAGTAAGAACGAAAAGAAGCGTCGCCAGCAATTTTTTTTATCTCAGAAAATTCAATTTTATTTTCTGTGAGAAATTTTTTTGCCGCGTTTTCATTTAACGCGATCATTAGAAATCCAATTTTGAATACCACTCAGGAGGAGCAATATTTGGAATGCGATCCTTCAAAATTTCGCCAAAAATTTTGTGCGACTTTATTAAGCTGTACCAATCTTTAGCTGGCAAATAGTGGTTCCAATTGATGTCGCCGAAATAATCTAAAACTGAAATTTGGCATGCTGCCGCAAAGTCAGCGACGGAAATGTGGTCTCCAGCCAAATATTTTCTAGTCTCCAAAAGATACTCAACGTAACTCAGATGAATGTTTAAATTTCTTCTAGCCACGCGCAGCACTTCTGAATCTGGTGAAATTGCACTTGGTAGGTAACGATTAAAATAGCGCTCATTGAGCACATATTTACTAACCTCGTGGTAAAATTTTTCATCGAACCAATATTGCAAACGACGAGTTTCCGCCCTTTCCACAACTGATTCCCCAAGAAATCCTTTGGTCTCTGCGTGTTTTTCTTCGATGTATTCAATGATTACTGAGCTGTTGGTGATCACTGCAGCATTACCATTGTCAAACAGCACTGGCACTGTTCCAGCTGGATTCATGGCGATGAATTCTTTTCGTCTTTCCCAGAAATTTTCTTGGACGAGATCAAATCCAATTTCTTTTGCTAATAAATAAACTCTGATTTTACGCGAGAATGGGCAGATTGGGTGATGATAGAGGCGGTACATAATTTATTTCTTTTGGAGATTTTGAAAATTTTTTAGCAACTCATTGCCGATTTTTTTCTGTAATTTCTTCGTGTGTTTTGTCAGCACCAACTCGTCAATTGGCAGAATTAAAAGTGACGAATTAGTTAGAAAAATTTCATCAGCATTTTTTAGCGCAGAAATTTTTGCTTCTACCTCGAATATTTTTATTGGAGAATTTTTTAGAAGATGCTCTCTAACCGTTCCAAGCAAGATGTCGCAGGATTTTGCTGGTGTAAAAATTTTTTCACTCTTCACCCAAAAAATATTTGTCGAAGAAGTTTCGGAAATAAAATTTTTCTGCGACAACATCACGCAATCGAAGAGATTTTTTTCTTTCGCTTCAATTTTTACCAAAGTTGAATTCAAGCCCTGCATGGTTTTGCAATGCAGAGATAAAGAGTTCCGCGACGGTTTTTTTATTTTAGAAATTCCCAAGGAAATTTTTTTTGGCAACTCTCTTTCAGGTAAAGTTTGAATGATGATTAGCGGAGGTGAATCGTAAGTTGGCGAATATCCGACACTGCCAATTCCACGACTAATTGAAATTCTTAGGATGCCATTTTTTACCGAATTTTTCTCAATTAATTGGTAAGATTTTTTTTCCAAATCAGAGATTTCTGCAGAGAATTTTAAAACCTTTAAACCCTTTTTAATTCTGGCTTCATGAGACTTGTAAGCGAGAATTTTTCCATCGCAAATTTTACAAGTTTCAAAAATTCCATCACCAAAAAGAAAGCCTCTCTCATTAATTGAGATTTGCGCTTTTTCTTCGCTGACAAGCTGATTATTTTTAAAAACAAATTTCTCCATGCGCTGATGCATTTTCTTAAATTTATTCTGAGATGGGGATTTTTTTTCTTCATTTGGATCGCAATCACAGCCACGATTACGCTGCTTTATTATTGCCAAGGATTACCAAGTTTGAGTGATTTGGAAAATGGCAGTGGCAAGCAAGTTGTGCAAATAAATTATTCGAATGGCAATCGCATTACTAATCGCGGTGAAATTTACACCAGCGAGGTAAATTTTTACGAACTCCCTACCCACCTAATTAACGCCGTAATTGCAACGGAAGATCGCCGCTTTTTTTCCCATCACGGCGTCGATATTTTTGGCATCGTCAGAGCCTACCAGGTCAATCGCAAAGCCGGTAGAATCGTTCAAGGCGGAAGCACAATTACTCAGCAATTAGCTAAGCTACTCTTCTTAAATCCAGACCGCACTTTCAAAAGAAAAATCCAAGAAATCTTACTCGCCATTCAGCTAGAGAGAAATTTTACCAAAGAACAAATTTTAACTTTTTATCTTAATCGCGCCTATTTCGGATCGGGAAGTTACGGCGTTGGTCACGCCGCAAAAAGTTACTTCGGAAAAGATGTGTCGCAGCTCAACTTAAATGAATCCGCCCTACTCGCCGGAATTTTAAAAGCACCGTCAAAACTCTCTCCAAAAAATAATCACAAACTCGCTGAAGCCAGAGCAAACGTGGTTCTGCACAACATGATCGATGCCGGATTTTTAAATGAAGAAAATCTCTCAGAACTCGCTCGCGATCCAAATTACAAAGCTGATCACGCTCAAAGACTTTATTTTTCTGACTTTGTTTACGACCAATTTGCGGAGTTTTTGACGAAGCAAGATTTACAAGAAAAGGTGATTTCCATCACCAGCAGTTTGGATGAAAAAATTCAGGAAAAATTGGAAAATATTTTGGGTGAATTTGCAGAAAAAAATTACCAAAAATTAGGCAAATCAGAAATTGCGGCAGTGGTGATGGGCAAGGACGGGGCAGTGCTTGGTATGTCTGGCGGGAATGACTACCAAAAAAGTCAATTTAACCGCGCAGTTTACGCAAAAAGACAGGTTGGATCGGCATTTAAAACTTTCGTTTATTTAACTGCTTTTGAAAGCGGATTAAAGCCAGATGACGTGCTTGAGGATAAAAAAATTAACATCGGTGCGTGGCTTCCTGACAACTATGAAAATCGCTATTTAGGCGAGGTTACTTTGCAGCAAGCTTTTGCTGCTTCGCTTAATTCAGTCTCGGTTCAACTGGTACAAAAAGTTGGCGGAAGTGCAATCCATTCAATGGCGCGCAAATGCGGAATTTTATCTGCCATCGACAAAAATGATCCAACTATTTCCTTGGGCACTACGGAGGTGAATTTGCTCGAATTAGTAAGCTCCTACGCAACCATTGCAAATAATGGCGAACCGGTAATTCCTTACGCAATTTCTGAAATAAAAAATGATGGCGATGCGGTAATTTACAGTCGGAAATCTTCTGGATTGGAGGCGGTTATTTCTGCAGAATCTGAGAAAAATATTAAAAAAATTTTACGCGAAGTGGTGGAAGGTGGCACCGGAAAAAATGCCAATATTGCCAAAAATATTTACGGCAAAACTGGTACCAGTCAAAACTTCCGCGATGCTTGGTTTATTGGCTTTGACGATGAATATGTTGTGGGGGTGTGGATGGGAAATGACGACAATTCTGCAACTAACAAAATTACTGGGGGATCTCTGCCAGCTAGCTTATTCGCCGAAATAATTGGTGGGATTAAATAATTTTTTTCAAAATGGTGGGTCTGGGTGGACTTGAACCACCGACCTCGCACTTATCAGGCGCGCACTCTAACCAACTGAGCTACAGACCCATTTCGAAAAAAATTGTGAGGGGATTAATGTGTGAAGAGCGGCGCAACTTATTGGCAGCTTAAGAAAAGTCAACCGAAGCAATCTACCGTCACTCTGGCATTGCTAGAATTTGTAGGAACGTCAACCAAATTGTCATTACGGAGTTAGGGAACCTCTGAAAAACCTAGATTTTTCGAGAAATTTTTAGGAAGAAAATTTGCGAGCAGGAAAGCGTACCTTGATGTACGTGCTCGCGAAAAAATTTGGTAACGACAAAATTTCCGGAAAAGATGGTTTTTCAGAGGTTCCTAAAGAGAATGGCGCCGCAAATGTGTTTGTTGGTAGAGTGAGGAATCATAATCTTGGCAAAGAAGTGGAGGCCGTAACCTACGATGCTTTTATCCCGCTCGCTTGCAATGTGATGAAAAAATTATGCGAAGAGGTTGCGGAGAAATTTGGCAGCCAGCTTCGCTGCTACATCGAGCATTACAAAGGTAGGTTGGAATTGGGCGGGATTAGCGTCATTATTGCCGTCGACTCTCCTCATCGCGATGAATCATTCCAAGCCTGTCGTTACTTGATCGAAGAATTAAAAATCAGAGTTCAGATTTGGAAACAGGAACACTATGTTGATGGCGACATCAAGTGGCTTAAGGGACATTCTCTCGTCAGTTAAGTTTGGGAACCTCTGAAAAACCATCTTTTCCGGAAATTTTACTCGCGGGTTTTTTATTTTTTAGTCGAGCGAGTTGCAAATTACTCGTCGCTAAAGCGACTCCGTCATTTGTGTCGTTACCAAATTTTTTCGCGAGGTTCGAGCGTTAAAAAAATGCGAAGCATTTTTAGCAAGAACGGGCATCGAGCTTAAGCTCGATCCCTGTGCTCGAATCGTACATCAAGGTACGCTTTCCTGCTC
>CANMEW010000079.1 GCA_947496905.1 Rickettsiales bacterium
TTCGCTTCGCTCATGCCCGTTCTCAGTTAAAAATGCGGTGCATTTTTTCGGCTTCGCCGTCACTTCGAACTTCTCGAAAAATCCAAGTTTTTCAGAGGTTCCTTAGAGGCGTTTGGGGCGCTGGCCACGCTCCCCCACCCTATCACAGAATCCAATTCTGAGCTTCTTTCAGTCTGAGTGCACTTGCTAATTCTTGAAACCACGAGTGTCTAGCGCATCGCGGACTGCTTCGCCAATAAAAACCAACAATGTCAAAATTAAAGTGATGGTGATGAAGCCAGTGATTCCAAGCCAGTAAGCGGTTAGATTATTTTTTCCCTGAGCCAATAATTCACCTAATGATGGCGATCCGATTGGCAATCCGAGTCCTAAAAAATCTAGCGAAGTTAGCGTGGTGATTGATCCGGCGAGTAAGAATGGAATATTAGCAATGATGATTGGCGAGGCGTTGGGTAAAATGTGGCGAAAAATAATTCGCGAGTTACTGGCGCCCAAAGCCTTGCTGGCGCGGACAAAATCAAAATTACGCAAACGCAAAAATTCAGCACGTACGTAGCCAACCAACGACATCCAGCCAAATAAAAGCATCAGCCCAAGAAGTGTAAAAAAATTTGGCTCAATGATTGAAGACAGAATGATGAGCAAAAATAGCACTGGCATGCTTGACCAAATCTCCATGAAGCGCTGCAAAGTGAGGTCAACGAGGCCGCCGAAATAGCCTTGGATCGCGCCAAGAAAAATCCCCAAAACCGCAGAAAAAAAAGTCAGAACTAGGCCAAAAATTAGAGAAATTCTGATGCCGTAAATTACGCGAGCCAATACGTCGCGACCACTGTCGTCGGTGCCAAGAATATTTTGCGAAGTTGGTTTTGAGGGCGCTGGGTCTAGCGCTTTGTAGTTGATGCTGTCGTAAGAGAAGGGAATTGGTGCGCGAATCATCCAGCCCTTTTTTTGTACCAATTCTTGCACAATAGGATCGCGAAAATCTGCAGCGGTTTCAAAAACTCCGCCGAGATTTTTTTCAGAAATTTCTCTAAAAATTGGAAAATAAAATTTACCTCCGAACCGCACCAGCAGCGGCTTGTCATTGGCAAAAAATTCTGCGAGAAGCGTGAATAAAAAGAGGGAGAGTAGGATGAGGAATGAAAAATAACCGCGACGGTTCTTTTTGAACTTGGTAAAAAAATTTTCAGTCATGGATGGGCTTATGGGAGGCTACCACCGAACAACAACAGATCCCCAAGTCAACCCGCCGCCAAGAGCCTCTAGAACAACGATGTCATCTTTTTTAATTTTTCCGCTTTCATTGGCATGATCCAAAGCTAGTGGTATTGAGGCAGCTGAAGTGTTGGCGTGGCTTTGTACGGTGAGGATTACTTTTTCTGCAGGGATTTTAAGACGAGTCGCAACAGCATTTAGAATGCGTAAATTTGCTTGGTGAGGAACTAGTAAGTCGATATTCTCAACTCCCAATCCAGCCTTATGTAACACGGATAAAACCGATTTGGACATTTTTTCTACCGCATGTTTAAACACCTCTTTTCCAGCCATTTCAATGAATCCAGATTTTTGCGTGGATGCAGTTCCACCGCTGGTTTTAAGAATGTCATTAAGTGCCCCATCGGAATGTAAATCAGTGGCAATGATGCCGCGATTTTCCTCCTGTGTTGCTTGCAGCAAAACCGCTCCAGCCCCATCTCCAAAAAGCACGCAAGTGTTTCGATCTTTCCAGTCGACAATTCGCGACAAGATGTCGGCACCAATCACTAAGGCGTTTTTTACTTGGCCAGATTTTATGAAATTGTCAGCAGTCGCAATCGCAAAAACAAATCCTGAACAGACGGCTTGAATGTCGAAAGCAAAGGCATTTTTTGCTCCCAACTTAGCTTGAATTGTGGTGGCGGTGGCGGGGAATGTGAGGTCGGGGGTTGTGGTGGCGAGAATGATGAGGTCTATTTCTTCCACTGAGATTGTGGATTTTTCTAGCGCGCGTAATGCGGCTTTAGTTGCGATGTCGGAGGTTAATTCGTCGGTGGCGGCGATGTGTCTTTTTTCGATTCCGGTGCGCTCAAGAATCCACTCATTAGTGGTTTCAACGATTTTTTCTAAATCGAAATTGGTGAGGATTTTTTCTGGAAGGTAAGAACCTGTGGAGATGATTTTACTGCTGAACATTGTTTTTAGGATCCTCATCGATTTGCGCCTCTGCCTTTAGACACTGCTCTAATTTCGCAGTTCTCACCTTTTCCGCGATGAGTTTTAATTCGTCACTAATTTGTTCGTTAATTTTATTTTCTAACAAAGAGAGCGCGACTTTGATTGCATTAGCAAAGCCGATTGAATCTGTGCTGCCGTGACTTTTCACCACAACACCATTCAAACCAACTAGCATTGCACCATTATGCATGCGCGGATCCATTGTCTTGGTAGCCTTGCTGATTGAAACGCTGGCGAGGAGATAGCCAATTTTTGACCAAATTGAATTGGTAAATCCTTCCTTAATGATGCTGGTCATTAATTTCACCGTGCCCTCGATTGCTTTTAACGTGATGTTACCGGTGAAGCCGTCGGTCACTACTACATCAACCGTTCCTTTCATGATGTCGTCACCTTCAACATATCCATGAAAGTCGTCTTTGAGATCGCTTTCTTTTAGCATTGCAGCTGCACCACGAACGTCGTCATGACCCTTTAAATCCTCTGACCCAACATTCAAAATTCCGATCGTCGGCTTTTCTATTTTCAACACTGTGCGTGCAAAAGCTCGGCCCATGACGGCGAATTGAAATAGGACATCAGCGCCACATTCAACATTAGCACCCATGTCGAGTAAAACAGTAGCTTGCTTCTTTTTGTTAGGAATGGAGGTAACGATTGCGGGACGGCTGATTGATTCGAGCGGTCGCAAAATAACTTTGGCAATCGCCATTAGAGCGCCAGTGTTTCCGGCAGAAATAATGACATCAGCTTGGCCATCTTTTACGGCGTCAATTGCAAGGCGCATGCTAGAATTAGTGCCTTTGCGCAGAGCGGCGGAAGGTTTTTCGTCAGCGGAAATAAATTCTTCGGTGTGGGTAAGAGTGTAACGACCCTTGAGATAGCGGCAGTTTTGGAGGATTGGAGTGATTTTTTTGGAGTCGCCAAAAAATAAAAAATGAACATCGTGATTCGAGGAGGCAATGATGTCCGCCCCTTCAATAACAATTTGTGGGGCCCTGTCGCCACCCATGCAGTCTAGCGCTACTCTGAAGTTTTTAGTCACTTTTCGGAACTATTCTTCTGTGGAAGATTTCTTCTTTTTGTCAGCAACAACTTTTCGACCATTGTAGTAGCCATCAATCGAGATGTGGTGCGAAAGCTTGAATTCGCCGGTAGTTTTATCGACCAAAACATTTGGGAAATTAGGATCGAAGGAGCCGTTGCTGCCTCTTCTCATTCCACTTTTTGATCGGGATGTTTTTTTCTTAGGAACTGCCATGCTGGTTAATGCCTCGTTTAATGTTTAGTTGAAATTGGTAATGATTGAATCGGTGAGGAGGGTTGTGGGGGAAGGGAACTCAGGGCTTTTCAAGAAAAGAGGCGCGAACATAAATTTCGCTTCACTAAAAGCAACGCTAAATTCCCGTAAGCAATTTTAGAATTGCCTTCGCCTTACTAAAAATTTCTTCGAGTTCTGATTGCGGGTTGGAGTCAAAAGTAATTGCCCCACCAGTTTGAAACTCAAATTTTTCTCCCTGCACAAGTAAAGTACGAATTACAACTGCAAGATTTGTGCCACTATTCCCGTCAAAAAATCCGACAGCTCCACTGTAAATTCCTCGCTCAATTTTTTCCTTTTTTGCGGCAATTTCCATCGCTTTTATTTTTGGAGCGCCAGTCATTGATCCTGGTGGGAAGCAGGCTCTCACCACATCAAGCATTGAAAACTTCTTCCCAATTTCTCCATGAATTTCTGAGGACATGTGGTGAATATTTTTGTAGGAAGTAATCTCAAAAAGTTTTTTCGCCACAACGCTTCCAGGCTCACAAACTTTAGACAAATCATTCCTCACTAAATCAACGATCATCAAATTTTCTGCCCTCTCTTTCACGCTATTTTTCAGCGCTGATTTATTTTTTTTGTCCTGACTTAAATCCTCACTTCTCGACGCAGTCCCCTTGATTGGTCGCGACAAAACCACATTTTTTTCAATTTTTAAAAATAATTCCGGACTGGAGGAGATGAGGTAATTTTCGTCTAGCTTGAAAAATGATGAATAGTTGGCGGGGCTGAGTTTTGTAAGGTCAGAGAAGAGTCTAAAATTTTCTTTTTGGTCTAATTTTTTTGAGAATTTTCCAAAAAATTTTCGCGTCAAATTACTTTGGTAACAATCACCAAGCTCGATCTTTTTCTTAATTTCAGAAACCGATTTTAGGTAAGATTCATCAGAAAAGTTTGAGCTTATTTCGCTGACCTCGAAATCAGTTTTGCTAGATTTTGCAACCTTGTAGCTCGACACTTCATCAAGTTGCTTTGGGTCAGAAAAAAATGCGGTGAGGGTTTTTCTGTCGTGATCAAATTCAAAGGTTAGTGAGAAATTCACTAAGTGAATTTTGGGGAAAGGCAGGGAGGGTTTTTTAACTTTGGGAAGATTCTCAAATTGCTGTGCAACCTCGTAGGAGAGGTATCCAAACCATTTTTCTTCGCTGTTTTTTAAAATTTTTTCTGCAGCAAAAAAGTCGTCACTAATAATTTTTTTTTGGGGGAAAAGTGCGATGTGGGAGCGCGAGTTTTTTACTTCCGCGCTAAGTCCGGAATAAAGCAGGCACCAGCTGTGACCAGAGTAACTGTCAGCAATTTTTTGAGCAAAATCGAGCGGGTTTTGCCAGGTAAGAATTTTGCTTAATTGAGGTGGATTAGGCACTGTTAGCTAATTATTTTTTCGGGATTTTTCGGGCTTTGTTGCGCAGTCCCTAAAATTCAACCCAGATCCGTCATTGGAAATTTAGGAGAGTTTAGAGCGTGTCTTTAAATTACGGAAGGGCGCCTCTAGAAATTACTCAAAAAAAGCAATTTTTAGAGATGCCCGGAAGGCAAAGAGTCGCTTTTTGCCTCATCTGCTCGCAAGTTTAGGAACCTCTGAAAAACTTGGATTTTTACTCAAAGATTTTTTTGAACGAATGAGTTGCAATCGCTTCGCTCTTGTCGAGAAGTTCGAAGTGACGGCTACACCTTAAAAAATGCACCGCATTTTTAACTGAGAACGGGCATGAGCGAAGCGAATCCCTAGGCAACAAATTTTTGAGCAGGAAAGCGTACCTTGATGTACGATTCGAGCACAGGGATCGAGCTTAAGCTCGATGCCCGTTCTTGCTAAAAATGCTTCGCATTTTTTTAACGCGGAAACCTACGCGAAAAAATTTGGTAACGACAAAATTTCCGGAAAAGATGGTTTTTCAGAGGTTCCTTTATTGGTTTTAAAAAGAGAGAGTTGCAATCGCTTCGCTCATTCCCGCTCTACCTGAAGATTTTTTTATCGACAAGTCACAAATTACTCAGAAAAAACTGCGTTTTTTCCTCCGTCATTTTTCATTCGTTCAAAAAAATCTTTGAGTAAAATCTAGGTTTTTCAGAGTGTCCGTTGGTATTTCAAAAAGCATTCTCTGCCAAATGCACCGCTTCCACAAAACCTACCCCAAACTTCCTAAGAAACCTCTGCAAAACCATCTTTTTCGGTAATTTTGTCGTCAGATAAATTTGCTCGCGTAGGTTTCCGCGTTAAAAAAATGCGAAGCATTTTTAGCAAGAACGGGCATCGAGCTTAAGCTCGATCCCTGTGCTCGAATCGTACATCAAGGTACGCTTTCCTGCTCACAAATTTTCTTCCTCAAAATTTCTCGACAAGAGCTAAGCGATTGCAACTCATTCGTTCAAAAAAATCTTTGAGTAAAAATCTAGGTTTTTCAGAGG
>CANMEW010000080.1 GCA_947496905.1 Rickettsiales bacterium
GCGGTCCCATTCACCGCTACGAGTTCAATATTTGAAAATTTAGGATTTTCAAAAATCGCGCGAGTAACGCAGCGACCAATTCTTCCAAGTCCATTAATTGCGATGCGAGTGGTCATGTTTAGTGTGAGTTGCGGCTGTTGAAATAGCTCAAAGCGTTGCGGAAATCTTTGAGATTAATTTTGACGGTTAAGTCTTGCTCAGAAGAGCGAGGGTTGAAGCGGAGAAACAAGGCGTCGCCATTTTTCATTTGGCGGTAGAGTAAATTTTTTTGTTCGTCAGAAAGAGGAATGAGGCCGAAATCTTTGGGGCCAATATTTTGGGAAAGGATGAGGTCGTTTTTGTCGACGCGAATTTTTACAAAACTTCCGATTTTTACTTGCGGAATCACAACAAAAAGTTGGCTAAGAAATTTTGCCGTAGGTTCAATTGTGATGACGGCGGTGTTCTCGTAAAATTTAGAAGCGATTTTGCAGTGGGCGATGTCCATCATTGCGTCGGCTTCACAAAAAACTTTCCAGTCGCCGAAAGTTTTTTCCTCATTTTGAATTCCAATAATTTCGGCTTGCGCTGAGTGGAAATTCGCTAGCGCAAGAAAAATTGTTAAAAAAAATATCCTCAAATTTTTCCCCATTTTTTCATGATTATTTTTTTCATTTACGGATTGCTGATTTTTTTGTGTCTCGCTGGATTGCTCGGATTATTTTTATTCCGAGAATATGTGCAAAAAATTTCCTGCCTGTCTGTTTCCTACGGCAGCTTCTTGCTTTTGATCACCATTTTGTCCTTGAGGAGCGCTAGAATAAATGAGGTGTTGGTAATTATGGTGAGCATCTTAGCCATTTTTTCCGTTAATTTATTAATCGGAATTGGTTTGGCAAAAAACATCGCAGAAATCCAAGGCGCGAAAGATGTAAAGGAACCTCTGAAAAACCATCTTTTCCGGTAATTTTGTCGTCAGATAAATTTGCTCGCGAGCACGTACATCAAGGTACGCTTTCCTGCTCGCAAATTTTCTTCCTAAAAATTTCTCGAAAAATCTAGGTTTTTCAGAGGCTCCTAAAGTGAATGGGAGGCTAAACGTTGTCGAGTTTGAGGTGCACAGAGGCGTTACCTTTTTTTAACTCGGCCATGAGTTTTTGTCTGAGCTCAGAAGTGTAATTTTCGATTTGGTCCAAGAGTTCCAAAATTTGTAAAGCCTCTTGAGACAAGTGATTGAGGTCGATTTGTTCTTTCAGTGCTACTTTAGTGTTCATGGCTTAGTTTGTAGTTGGAAGGAGGATGATCCAGTTTTTAAGAACCTGTTCAAAATCTCTAACTGCGGATGGTCTTCTAGCGCTGTTTTTCTGTGTTCCGATACTCAAGTACGAAAGAAGTACGTCCCGCTTCGGTACTCGAAAGAACAGCGCTAGAAGACCATCCGCAGTTAGATTCTGAACAGGTTCTTAAAAGCAGAGTTTTGTCGGCGATTTGTGCGACGACATTCAGATCGTGGGAAATTAAAATGTAAGAAATTTTCTGCTGATTCTGAATTTCGAAAAGCAGTTTTAGAATCTCATTTTGAGTGAGTAAATCTAGCGCAGAAGTTGGTTCGTCGAGAATTAAAATTTTTGGCTTCAGAATCAGTGCCCGAGCAATCGCGACGCGTTGGCGTTGCCCACCAGAGAGCTGGTGTGGGTAGCGATTTTTAACACTCAAATCGAGCTTAAGTTTTTGCAAAATCTCATCAACTAAATTTTGTTTTTTGATGCGATGAATTGTTAGTCCTTCTTCAATAATATTCCCCACCAACATGCGCGGATTAAGACTCGAGAATGGGTCTTGAAAAATAATCTGTACATCGCGACGCAGTTCAAAATTATTTTTTTGCCAAGTTTTTTGATCAAAAAACTTTACCTCGCCACTTGATGAAGCCAGATTGCACAAGGCTAGAGCGAGAGTCGACTTTCCTGATCCACTTTCCCCAATCACTCCTAAATTTTCACCAAGTCGTAGAGAAAAATTAACATTTTTATTGGCGTAAAAATTTTCTTTTTTGAAGAAAGATTTTGTCACTTTGTGAGTAACGCAGAGATTTTTTACGTCTAAAATTTTTTCTCCCATCTCGCGCACAACCCTTTTGTTTAAAAGGCCTGAGGACGAAATTAAAAGTTTAGTGTAGATGTCTTTTGGCGATGAAAAAACTTCATCAGCAGTGCCTTGTTCAACAATTTTTCCGGCATTCACAACAATCACTTCGTCAGCAATTTTTTTTACTACAGACAGATTGTGGGTGATGAATAAAATTGCTAAACCGAGCTCATTTTTTAGACGCAGAAGCAGATTTAGAATTTCATTTTGAGTCGTGAAATCTAGCGCCGTTGTTGGCTCGTCAGCGATGAGAATTTTTGGATTATTGGCTAATGCAATTGCAATCATCAGGCGCTGTTTCTGCCCGCCAGAAAGTTGGTGAGGATAGTCGTTGAGTCGAGAGGTGAAGGATGTCAGATCAACCATCGCGAGCAAATTTTTGACGCGATTGTTAAGATTTTTTTTAGAGATTTTTGCTTGATGAATCGTGATTGCCTCAGCGATCTGGTCGCCAATTTTGTGCAATGGATTTAGTGACGCGTTCGGATCTTGAAACACTATTCCGATTTCCTTTCCGCGGATTTTGCAAAAATTTTCTTCAGGCAAATTTAGCAGATTTTTTTCTTCAAAAAAAACTCCTCCAGAAACATTTGCTTTGTTAGTTAGCCCAAGAATGGCGAGAGTAGTAACGGATTTTCCGGAACCGCTTTGTCCAACTAATGCAGTAATTTTTTTTGGAAAAACTTCGAACGAAATGTCGTCAACGACTTGGTATTTTTGGAAGGAGATGGAGAGATTTTGAACTGAGAGGATGGGGTTTTTTGAGGGCATTTTTTTTGGTGTTTTTTTGAATTTTCTACGGCGCGTAGAAAATTACAAAAAATTGGAGCCAGTAGAATCAATGGTTTAGAGGATTTTGCCTGTCAAATTCGCGGGTTTTTTTAACCCAGATCCATCATTGGAAATCTGCGTAGTTTAGCTCTGACTAAAAACTACACGGTTGAAATAAAACTTTTTAGTGCGCACGTATCTCGATACGCTTACGTCTAAAAAATTTCATTTCGCCCTCTATTTTCTAGCCAGAACTAAACTCTCCTAAATTTCCAATGACGGATCTGGGTTAAAAAGAGCTCCAAAAAAAACTCGGCTTCAAAACTTGAAGCCGAGTTTTTTTTCGAGGTTTGAATCGTAGGTTCTTAGAACTTTCCTTGGTAGATTTTGATGATGTTTTGCAGCATTTTTAAAGCCTCTTCTCTTGGGCGTTGGAATGTATTGCGTCCAATGATGGAGCCATGCGCACCACCTTTGTAAATTTCACGAATTTCGCTGTAAATTTCACTTTCTCCTTTAGCACTTCCTCCCGAGAAGACCACGATTCTTTTATTGTCGAAGGTCGCTTTCATCACGTGCTTGATGCGATTTTCCAAAGTTGTGACCGAGATTTGCTCTTTTTCGTAAACCTTAATTGCCTCAAGATTTTCTAATGCTTGAGTTGGGGGCTTAACCTTGATGATGTGAGCGCCGAGTAGAGCTGCGATGTGGGCAGCATAAGTGCAGATGTCCATTGCGGTTTCACCAATTTTTGAAAGATCGCCGCCGCGAGGGTAAGACCAAATTACAACAGCTAGCCCGTAGGATTTAGCCTCCTCCGCCATTTCACGAATTTCTTCAAACATGTCGAAAGCAGCGTCTGATCCTGGATAAATGGTGAAGCCAATTGCCGAACAACCTAAGCGTAAAGCATCTCTCACTGAAGCGGTTGTGGCTTGGTGTGGAGCGGTTCCGCCATTGTGAAGAGCGTTCGAAGAATTAACTTTTAAAATTGTTGGAATAGCGCCAGCAAAGGTATTGGCACCAGCTTCGATCATTCCTAGAGGTGCAGCGTAAGCATTCAAGCCAGCGTCAATTGCTAATTCGAAATGGTAATGAGGGTCGTAAGCATTGGGATTTACCGCGAAGCTGCGATCTGGTCCATGTTCAAAACCTTGATCAACTGGCAAGATTAACATTCTTCCTGTGCCGCCAAGTTTTCCATGCATCAAAATGCGCGCCAAGTTAGATTTAGTACCGGCATTGTCACTTTCGTAGCATGACAAAATTTTCTTAACTTTTGGAGAAATTTTCATATTTTGGGAGTTTCGTTTGAGGGTATTCCGAGGAGTTCTGCAGGCGGTGGGATGGAAAAAAATTTTTAATTTTGCGAGTTAGCAGCGTCAAGTTCTTAGTTTTTAATTGCTAAGTCCTAGACCTATTTTTAATTTTTAAAAAAATATTCCTTCCTCATCCACCGCTCTTCAAGTTACTCTCAAAAACCAATCATGCAGTTTGAAATCAGAAAAGACGCCGCTTTAAGCGAAGTTAGAAAATTTTGCGAACTGAGTTACGATCAAATAAAAAATATCGAAGATTTTGTTTTGCTGCTTTTGCAGGAAAATGAAAAATTTAATTTCATCGGCAAATCAACCATCGCAGACATTTGGGATCGTCACATTTTAGACAGCGCACAGCTGATGAAGCTCATTCCAAATAAAAATTTAAAATTTGCCGATCTTGGCTCTGGCGCTGGGTTTCCAGGGTTTATTCTTTCAATACTTGGTCTGCGCGAAATTCATTTAATCGAAAAAGCTTTTCGTAAAGCTGACTTCCTTCGTCGTGCTAAATTATTTTCCACCAACAGAATTTTTGTTCATCAGGCGAAGCTAGAAGAGCTAAGCGCAATTGAGTTTGATTGCATCGTTTCGCGAGCATTGGCGCCGCTTAATCAGCTGTTGGAATATTCTCAAAAATTCCTAAAAAAAGATGGCTATTGTTTATTTTTAAAAGGAAAAAATCTCGGCGATGAAATCGAAATTGCCAAAAACACTTTTCAATTCGACTACAAACTTCACTCAAGTCTCACCTCTCAAGAAAGCGGCATCATTCAAATTTCCAACATTTCCCAAATCTAAAAATAGGAGAACTACCAAATGCTAATCGGCATCCCGAAAGAAATAAAAGATCACGAATATCGTGTGGGCGCAACGCCAGCTGGCGTAAGAGAATTGATCAATGCTGGTCATCAAGTTTTGGTACAAAAAGACGCTGGTAAAGCAATTGATTTTTCTGACGACCAATATGTTTCAGCTGGTGCAAAAATTGTCGCTTCTGCAAAAGATGTTTACGGCAAGGCGGAAATGATTTTGAAGGTGAAAGAGCCGCAAAAAGCTGAGTGCTCTTTGATCCGCAAGGGTCAAATTGTTTTTTCTTATTTACACCTTGCTGCGGAGCCAGAACTAACTAAATTGTTAATCAAATCTAACTGCGTTGCTATTGCTTTTGAGACCGTCAGCGCTGCTGACAGATCTCTTCCGCTACTTGCGCCAATGAGTGAAGTTGCTGGAAAGCTTTCAATACAAGCTGGAGCTAAAGCTTTAGAAAAAGCACAAGGTGGGCGCGGAATTCTTCTTGGCGGCGTTCCTGGAGTTGCTCGCGGAAAAGTTACAATTCTTGGCGGCGGAGTGTCTGGAACCAATGCCGCAAAAGTTGCGATTGGCATGGGTGCAGAAGTTGTAATTCTCGACAAATCACTTTCTCGTATTCGCTATTTGTGTGACATTTTTGGCAACTCAGCAACCGTGCTTTATGCTTCGCTCGAAAACATTGAGAAAAGTGTGGTTGAGGCTGACGTAGTTGTTGGTGCAGTACTCATTCCTGGTGCTGCTGCTCCAAAATTAGTTT
>CANMEW010000081.1 GCA_947496905.1 Rickettsiales bacterium
CAATCCACCACAAAATTTCACGCGGTGCTTTGTAAGATCCGTAGTAAAGGCTGCGGGTGATGTGAGCGTAAAGTGCGACGAAAAACATTGAAGCACCAACGGCGTGAATGTAGCGAATAAGCCAGCCGTAGCGGACATCGCGCATGATGTGCTCAACTGAGTTGAAGGCTAATTCAGTATTGGCAACGTAATGCATCGAGAGGAAGAGTCCGCTCAAAATTTGTATGACCAAAGCAATGCCGGCGATGGATCCGAAGTTCCACCAGTAACTTAAATTTTTTGGGTAAGGGTGTTTGAGAAGAGTGTTCTCGAGTGAGGAAATAATTGGTAAACGGTCATTGATCCATTTCGCAATTTTTGATTTCTCGACAATGGATTTCTCGAGATCGTTTTCGATGTGGTTCGACATTTGTTAACCAATTTTAATTATTTTTTCTGAGAGGAAGCTGTAAGGTGGGATTTCTAAATTTTTTGGCGCTGGGCCCTTTCTGATACGGGCGGAAGTGTCGTATTGCGAGCCGTGACAAGGGCAGAACCAACCTTTGAAGTCACCTTGTCCGCCAATTGGAATGCAACCTAGATGTGTGCAAATTCCAATGGTGATGAGCCATTCTTCTTTGCCGGATTTTACCCGGTCAGAGTCAAGCTGTGGGTCACGCAATTCGGAAAGCTCCACTTTTTGCGCTGATTCAATTTCTTCCTTAGTGCGACGCTTGATGAAAATTGGTTTGCCGCGCCACATCACTTTTTTTTCTTCACCAACTTTAATGTTTGAGATGTCGACCTCAACTGACGCTAGAGCTTGCACATCGCTTGATGGATTCATGCTGTCGATGAATGGTAAAATTGCGCAAGTAGCACCAATTCCAGCTGCTGTGTAAGCGGTAGTGGTAAGCAATTTTCTACGGCTCTCATTCTTAACAGTTTGAGAGTCTGATTCTTTTTCTGACATTTTTTGGTTATACCGAATCTGATTGAAGATACCGAACTGTTTTTATCTGAGCCAAATCAGATTCGGTATTGGGGTTCCCCACAATGTGGGGCGCGACTCGTGTCGCGTAAAAATAAAGGAGCCTCTGAAAAACCTAGATTTTTACTCAAAGATTTTTTTGAACGAATGAGTTGCAATCGCTTCGCTCTTGTCGAGGAATTTTGAGGAAGAAAATTTGTGAGCAGGAAAGCGTACTCTGATGTACGTGCTCGCGAGCAAATTTATCTGACGACAAAATTACCGAAAAAGATGGTTTTTCAGAGGTTCCTAAAAAATATACCCATTCGGCTTCTTCAGCTTGAATGGGTATATTTTGGAGATTTTTTGCGGCGGGCTTCTACGAGAAAAGAGTCGCGTTTTCTATTCGTGGAAGCGAATTTATCAACCTCAAAAATTCTCAAATTTTCTTCAAAAAAATCTTACAAAAATGACAATTCTTAAAATCAAAAAACTCGAAAATGGCAAAGATTTACCTTTACCAAAATATGAAACTTTAGGCAGTGCTGGCATGGACTTGCTCGCGGCAATTGATGAGCCAATTGTGATTAAATCTGGCGAAATAAAATTAGTTAAAACCGGCATTGCAATCTCCCTTGAAAAGGGTTTTGAAGCACAAGTGCGTCCGAGATCAGGGCTGGCACTAAAAAACGGAATCACAGTTTTAAATTCTCCTGGAACCGTTGATTCAGACTACCGCGGCGAAGTCTGCGCGATTTTAATCAATCACTCGCAAGTTGATTTTACAGTTACTCGCGGCATGCGCATTGCACAAATCGTCATTGCCAAACATGAGCAGGCGCAAGTGGTTGAAGTTGAAAATTTGGATGACACCGCAAGAGGCACCGGCGGCTTTGGATCCACTGGGCTTAAAGCGTAAAAAAAATGCGAAGCATTTTTAGCTTTAAGCGGGTGGCGGGAGCTTTAGCGACCAGACACCCTGGCGCGAGTCGTCTTTGAGCGAAGCGAAAAAAGCGACGAAGCGTTTAGTATCAAAAAAAATGCGAAGCATTTTTAGCTTTAAGCGGGTGGCGGGAGCTTTAGCGACCAGACACCCTGGCGCGAGGTTTGAGCGTAAAAAAAATGCGAAGCATTTTTAGCGAAAACGGGCATGAGCGAAGCGAATCCCTGTGCTCGAATGTCTTTGAGCGTAAAAAAAAATGCGAAGCATTTTTAGTAAAATTTGAGCTTCGTTCATCTGGTGTTATTCGAATTGCTGCGCGCGGAATAAATCAGCGCGTCCTCAATGGATTTTTCTAAGGAACCTCTGAAAAACCATCTTTTCCGGAAATTTTGTCGTTACCAAATTTTTTCGCGAGCACGTACATCAATGTACGCTTTCCTGCTCAAAAATTTCTCGACAAGAGCGAAGCGATTGCAACTCATTCGTTCAAAAAAATCTTTGAGTAAAAATCCAGGTTTTTCAGAGGTTCCCTAAAAGATCAGTTCCCTCAATCATCGAATGCCACTTACTAACACGCAAAAACAACGCTACATTAGAAACGCAATCTTGCCAGAAATTGCAGAAGAAGGGCAGGGCAAGTTATTGTGCGCGAGAGTTCTGGTCGTTGGTTGCGGCGGACTTGGTTCTCCACTTTTACTCTACCTCGCTGCTGCTGGAGTTGGAAATATTGGCGTGATTGACGATGATGTCGTTGAGCTTTCGAACCTACAGCGCCAAGTGATTCACAATGAAAAAAATCTTGGACAAAAAAAAATTTTAAGCGCGAAGGAAAAAATTTCTGCGTTAAATTCTGACGTAAATTTACAAGTTTTTGAAACTCGCGCAAATCGTGAAAGCCTTAGAGAAATAGGCGCTAATTACGATTTTATTTTAGACGCCACCGACAATTTTCCGACGCGCTTTGTCATTAACGAAATCTGTCACGAGCAAAAAAAACCGCTAATTTTTGCGGCGGTAAAAGGCTTCCTCGGTCAGGTTTCAGTTTTTAAATCTTACGAGAAAAGCAATCCTTGCTACGCCTGCTTCAACACCAATATTGTTGACGAAACTTTCTCTCTCCCACTTTCTGAAAAAGGAATTTTAGGATCGGTTGCAGGCACAATCGGCGCACTTCAAGCCACTGCGACAATAAAAGAAATTTTGGGAATTGGCGAGAGTCTGGTGGGAAAAATTTTGATCTGCGACTTTCTCAAAAATGAATTCCGCAAAGTAAAATTACAAAAAAATCCAAGCTGCAAAATCTGCAAAAATTAATTTTTTAAACATGACAAAAAAACACGGAATAATCGCACTTGTTGGCGCGCCAAATGCTGGCAAATCAACGCTTACTAACGCACTTCTGGGGCAGAAGCTTTCGATCGTTTCGCCAAAAGTTCAGACCACTCGTAACTCGATCAAGGCAATTGCAATCGAGGGTGAAACGCAGCTGGTGCTCATCGACACGCCAGGAATTTTTATTCCACGTAACGACAAAATTTTGGAGAGAGTCATTGTTAAATCCGCTTGGCAAGCGCTTCGCGAGGCTAGTCACGTTTGTTTTCTAATCGACGCTACTGTCGGAATGAACATCGAAAATGCGCGCATCATTGCTGACTTGAAAAAAGAAAATGTGCCGCTAACAATCCTAATCAACAAACTTGATTTAGTAAAAAAATCACGACTTCTTGAAACCTTCGCTGCTGCCGTGGAGCTTGGACTCACAGACATTCTGCCGATTTCTGCTGAGACCAAAGATGGTGTGGAGCATCTCAAAAAATTGCTCTGCGAAAAATGTCAAAATCCGGATTGGATTTTTGATGAAGACCAAATCACCGATGCACCAATGCGCTTCATCGCTTCGGAAATCACGCGAGAAAAATTATTTTTAAAATTGGATCAAGAGCTTCCCTACTCAATCATGGTCAAAACTGACTCTTACGAAAATTTTGCGAATGGTGAAATCAAAATTAATCAAACAATTTTTGTGACTAAAGAAAGTCAAAAAAGCATCGTCGTTGGGAAAAATGGATCGATGATTAAGCAGGTTGGACTTGAGGCGAGGAAGGATATTTCTGAAATTGCCGGAGGCGTTAAGGTGCATCTTTTTCTATTCGCAAAGGTGCAGAAGGACTGGATGAACCGCGTCGAAAATTACGAAATGACTGACATTCAAAAATTGCCGAATCAAAAAATTTCAAAAAAATGACCTCAACAATCGATTTGCAGGAAGTCGAAAAATTTTCTAAAATTGCCGATGAATGGTGGGATGAATCCGGTAAATTCAAGCCTCTGCATAAATTTAATCCAATCCGCATTTCTTTTCTTAGGCGAAAAATTCTTGAGCAATTCACAGCTGACGAAAAGTCTCTCAAGCCATTTTCGGGGTTAAAAATTCTAGATGTTGGTTGCGGTGGCGGATTAATTTCTGAGCCTTTCGCCCGCATGGGTGCTGATGTAACGGCAATTGATGCCTCAGAAAAAAATATCCAAGTCGCAAAAATTCACGCTGAAAAATCTGAGTTAAAAATTAACTACCTCACCACTTCCGCAGAAGAATTAGTAAAAAATGGAGAGAAGTTTGACGTAGTGCTCGCCCTAGAAATCATTGAGCATGTGGCTGATGTCGAAAATTTTGTGAAGAGCTGTGCGGAGTTAGTTCGCACCGCGGGATTACTTCCAGGTGGGATGCTTTTCGTCGCCACGATGAATCGCAGCTTGAAGTCACTGGCTTTGGCAAAAATCGCTGCGGAATACCTTCTGCGCTGGCTTCCAATTGGAACGCATGATTGGAAAAAATTTCTTAAGCCTTCGGAAGTAAATTTTTACGCTGAAAGAAATGGTCTAACATTGCGCGAATTACGCGGTTTCAGCTACAATATTTTTAGCGATGAATGGAGAGAGGCTGAGAATCTCGACGTGAATTACGTCGCGGTGTTTCTGAAAAAGTAAGTTCTACGAGGACTTAGAGGCACCCTTAAAGTTTAGTATTTCTCAAACACGTCACTAACAGAAAAATAGCACAAATTTGAAAAAATTGTAGTGCAGAATTTCTAAAAACTTCGTGCCAAAACTCACGCTTGTCGTAACCGGTAACGATTGAATACGGACATTTTTTTTGATCCAAATCCACTTTGTAAATGTAGACGTTCCCAGCTTTTGAAGTTGTTGGGAGATCAATATTCGCTCTGAAAATACCGTCATCTACGCTAGATCCTTCTGATCCGAAAGAAAAATCCACTCTCTGATTATCGATCACAGCAAAGTGACTGTATTTACCAATTTTTGATTCGATTAGATTGGTAATTTTTCCGACATGTAATCCTACGGCAATTACTCCGGCATCTGTAAAATTCTTTGTGGAGATTTGCAGTCCAACCGGTATCACTCTGACTCCGCTTGGAGAGCCAAAAATTATGTTTGAGAAAAGTAGTTGCCATTTTTTTCTGTCTCTACCGGAGTAAAATCGATCTGATGTATTTGGAGGGTTTATAGCGTTGATGCCAAGCATCGTATTTACAGTTTGCTTATCATTCGCATCAACCCAATCAAATAAACTCCAAGAAAAAATATTATTTCCAACTTGAGTGGCGGCAGTTTCTTTGAAGATTTTATGGATGACTTTTAAATCAAGGTTAGGGGCTTCGTCAGCAATTTTGTGACCAATAAATGTGAGTAGTTTTTCTGTTTGCTCGACCTGCTCCATAAAAACTTTCTCAGCAATTTTTACATTCGCTTAAGCCAGCATTTTCTTGCGCTCTAATGTGATGTTGTAATTGAGGAGAGTAATGGC
>CANMEW010000082.1 GCA_947496905.1 Rickettsiales bacterium
ATGGGGAATAATGATTTCGTAGTTTGTCCTTACTGCAGTAAATTTCTTTACCACCAAGCAGCGCAGCATTCCGAGTCCATCGCATCACAGAAAATCACAAAACCAAAAAAATGAACAATAGAAATACAGCCATAATTGGCCTGCAATGGGGTGATGAAGGTAAAGGTAAAATCGTGGATTTTTTGTCGGATAAATTTGACGCCGTGGTGCGCTTTCAAGGTGGTCACAATGCTGGTCATACAATTAAAGTTGCTGACAAAACTTACAAACTTAGCTTGCTTCCATCCGGAATAATTCGTGGAAAATTTTCGGTGATTGGAAGTGGCGTGGTGGTTGATCCAATCGCACTTTTTGCCGAGATAAAAAAAATCGAAGAAGCTGGCGTAAAAATTTCCGCAGAAAATTTAGCAATCGCTGACAATGCCTGCCTAATTTTATCGATTCATCGTGAGCTTGATCAGTTGCTCGAAGGAAAAAAAGGTGAGAAAAAAATTGGCACTACTGGGCGCGGAATTGGTCCGGCATATGAAGACAGGGCTGGCAGAAGAGCTCTACGCATCTGCGACTTACTCGATGAAAAAATTTTGCAAGAGCGCTTAGAAAATCTACTTTTCTACCACAATCTTTTGCGCAAAAGCTTGGGCGCCGAAATGGCAACAGTTGCACAAATTATTGACGAGCTAGCACCAATTCGCGCTTCGCTACTCTATTACTCAAGACCATCTTTTGAAATCGCAAAAAAATTATCTGCCTACGCAAATGTAATGTTTGAAGGCGCTCAAGGAGCTCTTCTTGATGTCTCTTACGGAACCTTTCCATTCGTGACATCAAGCAACACCATGGCAGGGCAAATCGCACTTGGATCTTGCTTGGGCGTTGCCGATTTGCACAAAACAATTGGCATTTTGAAAGCTTACACCACACGCGTTGGATCTGGTCCATTTCCAACTGAGCTTACTGATGAGGTTGGAGAATTTTTACGCATTGAAGGTAAAGAGGTCGGAACCGTAACTGGTCGAGATCGCCGCTGCGGTTGGTTTGATGCGGTTTTAGTTCGTCAAGCAATTCAACTTTCTTCAGTAAAAGAAATCGCTCTCACCAAAATAGATGTACTCGACAAGCTCGAGAAAATCAAAATTTGCGTTGCTTACAAAATTGACGGTAAGACCTACGACTACTTGCCGCAAGCTAATCATTTGTGGGAAAGAATCGAAGTGGTTTACGAAGAAATGGATGGTTGGCAACAAAGCACAGTTGGAATAAAATCTCTCGCTGATTTGCCGCAAAAGGCTCGCGATTACATCAAAAAAATTGAAGAATTATGTGCGGTCAAGGCCGTCATCATCTCTACTGGCGCTAAGCGCGAAGAAACAATTTTGAATTAAATTTAAGCTCCGTGACAGAAAATCAGAAAAAACCGGTAATCATGCAGATCTTGCCATCCCTTGAGAGTGGCGGGGTGGAAAGGGGTGTGGTCGATATTGCCAAGGCATTAAAAAAATCTGATTTCGAACCAATCGTTGTTTCAAGTGGCGGAGTTTTGGTTTACCAATTGCGTGAAGCTGGCATCAAACACATTGAGCTCAAAACCAATTCTAAAAATCCGCTGACGATTTTTTTTAATGCCAAAAAACTCGTGAGGCTCATTCAGGAAAATCACGTTGATGTTGTTCATGTTAGGTCTAGAGCGCCAATGTGGAGCGCCATCTTGGCCTGTAAAGAAACCGGCGTTAAATTGGTCTCAACAGTTCACGGCACCTACTCCCTAAATTTTTTTCATTGGAAAGTTTTTCCGTTAAAAAAAATCTACAACTCGGTCATGCTTAGAGCGGACAAGGTTATTGCTGTCTCCAAATTCATCAAAAATTATCTCCGCGAAAATTATCCAAATTTTTCATCAAAAAAAATCACCGTCATTCAACGTGGGGCTGATCTAAATTATTTTAACTACGAGAAAGTTTCAAAAAGTCGGATCATCGATTTAAGCGGCAAATGGAGCCTTCCAGACGATAAAAAAATAATTCTGATGCCAGCGCGTTTTACGTCTTGGAAAGGTCACGAATTTTTGATCGATGCCTTAATGAAGGTCAAAAGCGATTTCTTCTGCGTGATGTTTGGCTCCGATCACGGGCACAAAAAATTCAGAAAAAAAATTGAACAAAAAATCATCAAAGAAAATTTGGCGAGCAAAGTGAAAATTATTGGTGCTTGTAAGGACATGCCAGCTGCTTACACGATCGCGCATTTTGTGGTCTGTCCAAGCGTTAAACCAGAAGCTTTCGGACGCGTTTCCATTGAAGCTCAAGCCTCAAGAAAAATAATCATCGCCACCAAAATTGGAGGAGCGCTTGAAACTGTGATTGATGAAAAAACCGGATTTTTAGTGGAGGTGGGTGATGCAGAAAAATTTGCGCAGCTGATCGATCGAGTTTTGAACATGTCGAAAGAGGAGTCAGATGAGATGGGAGCGGCGGCTAGAAAAAATATCGAAGAAAATTTTTCGAACGAAAAAATGTGTGACGAAACTATTAAAATTTACAAAAAAGTTTTGAAACCAGCTTCGGCACAAGATTAAGCAATGGAATTCCTCTCCCAACTTACCCCTCACTCACAAATATTTTTAATCTCAATTTTTGCGCTGATTTTCGGCAGCTTCGCTAGTCTTTTAAGCTACCGCCTTGCCAACAAGCAGCCAATTGTCTTCACTCGCTCTAAGTGTCTTAGCTGTGGCGTTGCACTCAAGGCTTTAAACTTAATCCCACTTTTCTCTTGGATTTTTCAGAGAGGAAAATGTGGCAATTGTCACTCAAAAATTTCCCTCCGCTACCCGCTAATCGAGCTCAGCTTTTTAATTTCTTTTTTGGTGATTTACTTCGCGCTGAATCAAGAAATTAACCTCAAAGCGCTGATCTATTTCTTAATTGCCGGCACCTTAATTGTGATGTGCGTGGTTGATCTCGAGCAATATTTTATCCCCGATTCTACTCAATATTTTTTGACGATCCTCGTAACTTGCTTGCTGGTTTCTACTGGTGGTACTGAGGCGGTTTTGGCGAATCTGCAATCTGCTTTTTTGTATGCTGGCTTTGGGTTGGCGCTCTGGGTGTTTTTCTATTTCACCGCGTCGCTGGAAGCGATTGGCATCGATGACATTAAATTTTTCTTCATCGTGGGATTGATGTTGGGGACAAAAAATTTTATCACCTTCATGATGTTGAGTGGGATTTGCGGGCTGTTATTTGGCGGGCTTTGGCAGAAAATTAAAAAAGAAGAAACATTCCCATTCGCGCCAGCAATTTGTTTTTCTAGTCTTGTTTGCCTGCTATTTGGTCAGAAAATAAATCCCGTCGAATTGCTTGGATCTCTGATTTTTTGATTGGCGGTCAATTGATGACGTCTCCAAGTAATTATTTAACTGCGCCCAAAAACCTGATTAAAAATGTGGTCGATGTTTTTGGTGTGGTAGTTGAAATCGAAAATTTCCTCGAGCTTTTCTGCGCTAAGTTTTGACGAAACTTCCTTGTCGGATTTGAGTAGCTCTAGAAAGCTATTTGACTCTCCCGCCCAAATTTTCATGGCGTTGCTTTGCACGATTCTGTAAGCGTCTTCGCGAGAAATTCCCACCTCTTCAATCAAAGTTAAAAGCACGCGTTGAGAGAAAACTAAGCCGCCAAGGCGATCCAAATTTTTCTGCATGTTTTTCGGGTAAATCGTCAAATTTTCCATCATGCTTGCCAAGCGCACTAGTGCGAAATCGAGCGTGATTGTTGCGTCCGGCGCAATCATTCTCTCGACTGACGAATGCGAAATATCCCGCTCATGCCACAGGGCAACATTTTCCAGAGCTGGCGTTACTGCGCTGCGAACAATCCTTGCCAAGCCAGTCAGGTTCTCGCTCAATACTGGGTTTCTTTTGTGTGGCATTGCTGAACTTCCCTTCTGTCCTTTAGAAAAAAACTCTTCCACCTCCAAAACTTCGGTGCGCTGCAAATGCCTGATTTCAACGGCTAAATTTTCTACTGACGAGGCAATTACCCCCAAAACTGAAAAGAAAAAAGCGTGACGATCCCTAGGGATTACCTGACTTGAAACACCTTCCTCTGCAAGTTGCAATTTTTCTGCGACATATTTCTGCACGAATGGATCGACATTGGCGAAAGTTCCAACTGCTCCAGAAATTGCACAAACCGAGATTTCTTTTTTTGCCAATTTTAGGCGCATGAGATTTCTTTCAAACTCAGCGTAAAAGCGAGCGAGCTTCAGACCGAAGGTTGTGGGCTCTGCGTGAATGCCATGTGATCTGCCAACGCAAATGCTGTTTTTATGCTCAAGTGCGCGTTTTTTTAGTGCCGCTAAAAGTCTTTCTAGGTCGGAGATGAGAATGTCGGAGGCTTGAGAGAGTTGCGCTGAAAGGCAGGTGTCGAGAACATCGGAGCTAGTCATTCCTAGGTGAATGAAGCGAGAATTTTCACCGACCAGTTCCGCGAGATGAGTGAGGAATGCGATTACGTCATGCTTGGTGGTTGACTCGATTTCATCGATGCGCGCCTCGTCAAATTTTCCTCCGGCTTTTTCAAAATTTTTACGAATGCGTGAAGCTGAATCAGCTGGAGCGACACCAAGCTTTTCTAGCGCTTCGAGGGCGTAAATTTCGATGTCGAACCAGATTTTGTATTTATTTTCTTGCGACCAAATTTTGGTCATTTCGAGGCGAGAGTAGCGTGGAATCATTGTTTGGATGAGTGGTTTGTGGAGGGGAGGTGGTTGGCTAAGTGCTACAAAAAATCTTACTCTGTGATCTTGCTTCGTTCATGGTTCGACAAGCTCACCACGAAAGGAGTGTCAGCTAGTTCATCACGAACGCAGCAGCAATTTCACGGCAACCATCTTTTGCAAAGATTGGTTGAAATGATGATCAAATCTCCTCCATCTCTCCCAAAATTTCTGCGTCGATCTCGTCGTAATTTACTAAATCGAATTTGTGGGGGAGGGCGGATTCTTCTAGTTCGAAGCGGATTTTTGCGAGAGTTGCGGGATTTATTTTTTGATCTTTTACAGCGATGTCGATGTCGGAAAATTGGCGGTTAGTTTTTTTTGCCCTTGACCCAAAAATAAAAATTTTTGCGTTTGGTAGAATTTTTTTTATGCAGGTTCTGATTAGTGGAATTAGCTCTGGCTCAAGGTTCATGAAAAATTTTTGTTTAAAAATTCATGAACAAATTTTTCTTCTTCTAAAAATTCCTTAGCGACCGCGTAAACTTCTTCCGCCGCTTTTTCGCTGTATCCGTGACTGGTTTTGTTGCGGGCATCACGATATTTTATCCAATCGTCGAATGACTTACTGATTATTTTGAGCCGCGAAGCCGTACGAATAAGATCGCGGAAACTGTTGGAGTAATTTTGCTCAATGTAGCGCCTGATGAACTTGACGGTAAATTCAAAACTATATTCGAACCTTTGAATTGCTGAGTCGCGGATGATGGCATTTTTTCTAGATCGTGTCTTTAAATTTTTTGCCTCAGACCGTGAGCTATTTTACCGAAGTCAGATGCGCCAAAAGAGCCGCGACAAGAGCGAAGCGATTGCAACTCGCTCTTTTTAAAACCAATAAACTTGCGA
>CANMEW010000083.1 GCA_947496905.1 Rickettsiales bacterium
GCTGAAGCTTGGAAAGCTACGGAATTTTTTGATCCAAATTTTATTCCATCTGTTGGAGATTTTTTTACCGAAATTCTATCGGTTTGGGAAATGTTGAGGGTGGAGATGGGTTCTTCAGCGGCGACTATTTAGTTGGTGGGAGGGTGGAGTGATGCAGAATCGAATTGAAGGAGCCTCTGAAAAAACTAAGTTTTTCAGAGGTTCCTTAAGGGAAAAGTTGGTTTTAGAAGTCTCGATTACGGAGGGGTTTTTTTCAAAAAGATTTTCCAGGCGCCTGGAAAATCTTTTTTTTGACTCAGGATTGGCGCGGGTTCGGAGGTGGTACTGCTTCAAATTTGTGGATTTTTGGACGAATTTTAAATTTTTTTGTAGCCGCAAATTTTGATCTCGTAGCCCTCAAGACAAATCTCATTTTACCATCCAGAAAAGCTAGAATTTGCGTGAGCATTTACTTTCTTCGTCATTGTGGATTGCTTCGCGCTCTAGACGCTGCTAGATTTTGAACATCTAATGACGGACATAGATTTAAATAGGCTCTAAGAAACATCCGCTACAGAAATTTTTACTATTTTCTCGCCACTCCTCAGCAGTAAATTTCCTTCCAAATCCAAATCTTCAAAAATCCCGCGCAGAGGCTGCTCATCTAGCGTGACTTTAATTTCTTTTCCGAGAGAAAAGGCGTTGCGCAACCACAAGTTTCTTATTCCAGCAAAGCCAAAATTTAACCAGTTTTGGTAAATTTTCTCGAACTCGTCGAGGAAATTTTTTAGCGCAGACTCAGCTGAGAGATCTACTCCCGCCTCAAGTAAATTTGTTGCCGGAAAAATTGTATTGTCTGGGTTTGACGTCAGATTCAAACCAATTCCAAGTACTGCAAATTCAGAATTACCTCCAGAAATTTTACTTTCCAAAAGCGATCCAGCAATTTTTTTTCCATCAAGTAGAAGGTCGTTCGGCCATTTATTCTCAATGATTGCGGAAGTTTTGTGTGAAACTTTTTTTACCATCTCGTTGAGGGCTGCAATGCCAAGAAAAGAAAGTTGTGAAAGTTTTTCTGCAGAAATTTTTGGACGCAAAATTAGTGAAAAATAAAGATTACCCTCCGGCGAAACCCAGCTGCGATTTTTTCGTCCGCGTCCACCACTCTGTTTGCGAGCAAAAATAATTTCGTGATCAGAAATTTTTCCTAAACTTGCTAACTCGAATGCATGAGAATTTGTGCTTTCCAACTCTTCAAATTCGTGAATGATGAAATTTTGATGCGTCCAATTTTTATTCATTTCTTAAAAAAATTTACCTCAAAAAACCCGCTAAATTCCTGCTTTCGCAATTGACAGTTGGTTTTTGATTCATACTTTGCCGCGCTCAAAATTTCGCAGTTCTTTTTCGCAGATTTTCCCTTTAGCCATTCACAAAATAATCTTTTAAAACTCCAATGACAGATTTCAGAAACATTGCTATCATCGCCCACGTCGACCATGGAAAAACCACAATGATTGATGCCATGTTGCATCAAAGCGGAACCTTTCGCGCCAATCAGCAGGTTGCGGTGCGCGTGATGGATAGCAACGATCTTGAGAAAGAGCGAGGCATTACAATTCTTGCGAAATGTACGTCATTAATGTGGAAAGATCACAAAATTAACGTCATCGACACGCCTGGTCACGCTGATTTTGGTGGTGAGGTTGAGCGCGTACTTTCAATGGCGGACAGCACTTTGCTTCTGGTTGATTCTGCTGAAGGCGTGATGCCGCAAACCAAATTTGTACTCTCAAAAGCTTTAGCTCTTGGTCTTTGTCCAATTGTAATCATCAATAAAATTGATCGCTCTGACGCTCGTCCAGACGATGTTCTGAATGAAATTTTTGATCTCTTTGTTTCGTTAAATGCGAATGAAAAACAACTCGACTTCCCAGTGCTTTATGCTGTTGGACGTGATGGATGGTGCGTTGTCGACATGGAAAAAGATGAGCGTAAGGATTTATCTCCGCTTTTTGATTTAATTTTAAAGCATGTTACTCCGCCAAAATTTGACGTTGATGCTCCATTTTCAATCTTGGCAACATTGCTTGATCGCAGCCCTTATTTTGGCCGCATGCTAACCGGCAGAATCTATTCCGGAAAAGCAAAAAATTTGATGAATTTCAGGGCGATAAACTTGAAAGGCGAGGTTGTTGAGCAGGGTCGCTTAACCAAGCTTCACGTGTTCCGTGGCGTTGAAAAAGTTCCAGTTGAGGAGGCTGAAGCTGGGGACATCGTTTCAATTGCAGGCTTAGAAAAAGCTTCGGTTTCGGATACGCTTTGCGATTTGTCAGTTACGACTCCAATCAAATCAACCCCGATTGATCCGCCAACAATGGCAATCACCATCAGCGTGAATGACTCACCACTTGCTGGTCTCGAAGGATCAAAAGTGACTTCGCGCATGATCCGCGATCGTCTTTTTGCCGAAGCGGAAACCAATGTTGCAATCAAGGTGAAAGAATCTGAAGCAAAGGATGCTTACGAAGTTGGTGGGCGTGGAGAATTGCAGCTTGGTGTGTTGATTGAAAATATGCGTCGCGAAGGTTTTGAGCTTTCAGTTTCAAGACCACGTGTGCTTTTCAAAAAAGAAGCCAATGGCGATATTTTGGAACCGGTTGAGGAAGTTGTGGTTGACGTTGACGACGTATTCACCGGCACTGTTGTTGAAAAACTTTCTTCGCGTAAAGGTGAAATGATCGAGATGAAGCCATCAACCGGCGGAAAAACTCGTCTAGTATTTTACGTGCCATCACGTGGGTTAATTGGCTACCAAAGTGAATTCTTAACTGACACCAAAGGTTCTGGGGTTTTGAACAGAATTTTCCATGCTTACGTCCCTTACAAGGGTGAAATCGGCTTCAAGAAAAATGGTGCTTTGATTGCAACTGAAGCAGGTGAGGCAGTCGCTTTCGCGCTTTGGAATTTACAAGATCGCGGTACCATGTTCATCAAGCCACAGCAAAAAGTTTATTCTGGAATGGTGGTTGGAGAAAATTCCAAGCAGGGTGATTTGGAAGTGAATGTGCTTAAAGGAAAGCAGTTGAGTAATGTGCGCGCTTCCGGAACCGATGAAGCGATTCGCCTTGTTCCGCCTAGAGAGCTAACGCTTGAAGACATGATCACTTACGTTGGTGATGACGAGCTGGTTGAGGTTACGCCTAAATCACTTCGTTTGCGTAAAAAATTATTAGATTCAAACGACCGCAAAAGAACTAGCAGAAGCAAAGAGGCTCGATTCGATTTTGTTCAAGACAGCTAAAATCATGCTCAAATTGCATGAACTTCTCTTAACATTTTTTTACTGCGGAAAAGTAAAAAAAGCGCCGGGAACGGTGGGTAGTTTTGTTTCCGTACTATTCTGGATTTTTTTCACGAAGATTTTTTCTGATCAGCAAATCGCGATTGAAATCCAGAATATTTTTTGGGGATTTTTTTTAATCATCACCTTCATCTACGGCTGCTTAGCAACTCCTATCTACACCCAGCAATTCGGTCAAGTTGATCATCAAACCATCGTTCTCGATGAAGTCGTTGGTCAAATTTTGGCGCTGCAATTTACGTTTTTTCTGTTGTGGGAAAATTATTTTTCTCACCCCGCTTTGATCGCTTCCCACCTAATTTTCTGCTTCGCCTCCTTCAGATTTTTTGACATCAAAAAACCATCATTCATCGGCTATTGTGATCGTAATTTCAAAAGTGGATTTGGCGTGATGTTTGATGATCTACTCTGCGGAATTATTACTGCACTAATCGGGGCCGCTGCTATCTTGAGTTACCTGTAGGCTCCGCCACCATGATCATTTCCCTCATTGCCGCGGTCTTGTCTCAAAGCTTTGAGACGTGAAACGTATCCGCCAGCTTGAGGTGCGGCGCTGTTAAAGCCCTTTTCGCTGTGTTTTTTTGCGTGCTTGGCGGCGGCAAGAGCATCTGCCGATTGTTTCATTTTTTTCTCTTCCAACTTCTTTTTCTTCACCCCCCAGATCATCGACTTCTTAGCGCTGCTCGCGAGCGGAACATGCGATCCCATCTCGTCAACTTCTTCTGATCTGCCATCCCAAACATCTGGACTGTCCGACTGCTGAACATCCTCACCCTCCTCAAGACCGCCATTTTCGCGATCAAGATTTCGCTGCTGATTACTTTCTGGCCTTACTGCTGGTGAAGTTTTTTTTAGAGCATCAATAACATCGCCAATCTCTTCCGCTGATTCACTAGTTAAATCATCATCTTTTTTTTCCTGCTTCTCGTCTTTTTTAATAAAATTTGGATCGCTGTCGGAGTCTTCAGAGCTTTTTAAAGCATCGCCCTTCTCAACTATTTTTTTTGACTCTTCCTTCTTTTTGAAGCTGAAAAACATTACACCGCCCCCGACAGATCTTGCGCAATCATGAAAGCTAATTCGACACTTTGTGATGAGTTAAGTCGTGGATCGCAATGAGTGTGGTAACGATCTTTTAAATTTAACTCGGAGATGCGCTGATTGCCGCCCAAACATTCAGTAACATTTTGTCCGGTCATTTCGAAATGGACGCCGCCGGCGTAGGTTCCGAGCTCGCGATGAATTTTGAAGAATGATTTTATTTCACTCACAATGTCATCGAATTTGCGCGTTTTGTAGCCGTTAGATGACTTGATTGTGTTGCCATGCATTGGGTCGCAAGACCAAATCACTTTGTGTCCACTATTCTTTACAGCTTTGATTAATTGAGGTAATGACTTCTCGATGTTAGCTGCGCCCATGCGGGAGATGAGTGTAATTCTGCCGGCTTCGTTCTCTGGATTTAAAATATCGAGTAATTTTAGCAGTTCATCTTGTGAAATTGATGGACCAACTTTGAAGGCAATTGGATTAGCAATACCGCGCATGAATTCGACATGAGCTTCGTCTGGATGGCGAGTGCGATCGCCAATCCACAACATGTGGGCACTGAGATCATAAAACTTTTTTTCAGATTTTTCTTCGCGCGTAAAAGCTTCTTCGTAGTTTAAAAGCAGAGCTTCATGCGAAGTAAAAAAATTTGCGGTGGTGAGCTGAGGAAGGTTTGCAGAATCAAGTCCGCAGGCTTTCATGAAGCTCAAGGTTTCATTCACCTTGGCGATTACTTCTTCGGTGTTTTTTTTGCTGTTGAGACTGTGAGCAAATTCCTCATTCCACTTGTTAACTTTTTGTAAATTGCCGTAACCGCCCAGAGCAAGAGAGCGTAAGTAATTTAGCGATGCGGCGGAATAGAAATAAGATTCTGTTAGGCGGCTTGGATTTGGAATTCGTCCGTCATTGGTGAATTCAATGGCATTGATGATGTCGCCGCGATAGGCTGGTAGAGCGACTCCGCCGATTGTTTCATCATTTTGCGATCGTGGTTTAGCGTATTGTCCAGCGACTCTTCCAACCTTCACGATTGGTTTTTTTAGGCCACGCATCAAGGCAATCGTCATTTGCATGATGGTGCGAAAGAAGCTTTTTAGATTGTCGTGAGAAAATTCAGCAAAACTTTCTGCGCAGTCTCCGCCTTGCAGCAAGAAGGCTTTTCC
>CANMEW010000084.1 GCA_947496905.1 Rickettsiales bacterium
CTTCGCCTTTCATGAAGAATTCTTTTGTAAAAAAAATTGAGGAAATAATTCGCGTTGACCATGCCGGAGAGATGGGGGCGAAGGTCATCTATTCCGGTCAAATCGCCGCGCTAAAATTGAAGAAAGATAACGAGACTCTGAAGCTGGTGCAGCACATGAGAGAGCAGGAGGTGGTGCATTTCGACTATTTCGATGCCGAAATTAGGCGGCAAAAAATTCGTCCAACTTTAATGCAGCCAGTTTGGAAAGTTGGCGGTTTTGCGCTCGGATTTCTTACCGCCCTTGTCGACAAAAAAGCAGCAATGACTTGCACCACAGCGGTTGAGGAAACAATCGATGAGCACTACGGGGAGCAGCTTGCAGCAATTGAAAAAGAAGCGGAATTTTTGGATGAGGATCAAAAAGAAGAAATGTCGGATCTGAAAAAAAAGATCGAAAAATTTCGTGCGGAAGAGTTGGAGCATCGCGACATTGGCTACGAAAATAAAGCTGCGGAACTGAGTTACTTCGCACCGCTCTCAGCTTTCATCAAATGTGCTACTAAGCTTGCAATCGCTGTTTCGAAGAAGATTTAGGGAACTCACCAAGCAAAAAACAAATCACCCGACTCAAATGCTGTCGCATTTGAGCCACCCTCTTTGTTAAAGAGGGTTAAGCGCGCAAAACCATCTCGCAAATTTGATGTAATTTTTTTCCCACCATTTCGGCAGTGTAATTGTTGTAGAATTTTTCACGCGCCTTCACCGCAAGATTTTTTGCAAAATTTTCGTCATTTCTCAATTTCTCAATTGCATCCGCAAGTAGCGTCGGCATTAACTTCTCGTCATCCTTGGAAACTTTTAGACCATCAACTCCTTGCTCAATAATTTCGTCCGGACCCCAAGAATTACTGGTGATGATTGGCGTTTCGTAGAGCATCGCCTCAAGCAAAACGATGCCAAAAGTTTCGCCGTAAGAAGGCAGAGCAAAGATGTCGATTGAATCGAAAAATGTCCGCTTGTCCTCCGTCCATCCCAAAATTTTAAAATTTTTCTCCAGCCCAAGTTCTTTTGCTAAGTCATTCAGCGGCTGTTCCATTGGTCCCACACCACCAATTACGTATTCACATTCAATTCCACGGTCACGCAAAATCGCCATTGCACGCAAAATTTTATCAAAAAATTTCTCGCGGTAAAGCCGCCCCAAGGAACCCAAGCGCAATGGAGTGCGGAATGGTTTTTTGACCAAAGGAGAAAAATTCTCCGGAATTTCAATCATGTTTGGAATGACGAGTGCGCGATTTGCCGGCTTACCCGCCTTGATTAGCTCTTGGCTGAAGTAAGAATTCACCGTCAACACGTAATCTGCTTCGAGGAATTTCGTGGGATTAATGCCGTGATCAATGCCGATGATTGGAGTTTTTTTTCCGCAAAGAAATCGTGCTGCGCGCGCAAATGAAAATGCCCTGCCGGAGTGGCAAATGATTACGTCGGGACGGAAACGAAAAAATAAAAATGCTAGACGCAGAATGGAGAAAATGTCGCCACGGCTAAAAGCTGGGAGCTCGAGCAAATCAGACCCAGTTTTTTTTAACTCGTCGCGGTAGACCATGTCTGACTTAGCAACGCAGACAAGTTGATTACCATGTAAAATCAGCTGCTTGGCGTAGTCGATGAAACATCTCTCTACCCCCAAAACCCTGTTGTCATGGGTGGATTTTTTGTAGTTGAAGAGGATGTTAACGATTTTCATTAAGGGGGATTTGTGTGGAGGTGAAGGAGAGCTGAAGGACAGGCTCTAGCGCCTGATTTGGTTAGGAATGTTCTTGCGGTATTTGATGATTTCTGATTTTGAAGATTCGAAGCGCACAAGCTCCTTACCGACAAGTTTTAGCCCAGAAGTAGCTTTGACTTTGGCTGGATTGATTTGCGAGCCTTTGTAGAGAACTTCGAAATGTAAGTGCGGACCAGTTGAGCGCCCAGTTGTTCCGACGTAAGCAACGACATCGCCCTGCTTAACTTTAGACCCTAGGCGAAATTTTTTGTTGAACCTGCTGGCATGTCCGTAGGCGGTTGAATAGTCAGCATTGTGCTTGATTTGCACGTAATTTCCGTAACCACCTTTGATGCCAAAATAAGCAATGACCCCGTTACCGGCAGCAAGAATTGGCGTTCCGGTGCCGGCGGCAAAGTCTGTCCCCTTGTGCATTTTGGAATAGCCAAGCACTGGATGCATTCTCATGCCGAATCCAGATGAAACGCGCGCACCATTGATTGGAGTTCGAAGCAATGATTTACGAACACTGTTACCCTTGGAATCGAAATATTCGATTTTGCCGCCAACCTTGTGCATGTAGATGTCGATGGTTCTGTTCTGTAGGGTGAGGGATGAGAAAAGCACGTTACCATCTTTTATTTTTTTACCATCTTCCGAGTAGAAACTCTCGACCAACATTTCGAATTTGTCGCCACTTCTAACGTCGCGCTGAAAGTCGACATCGTAGCCGTAGAGACTAATCATGTTCATCATTGAGGTGGGAGAAATACCCGCCGCAACACCGTCAGAAAATAGTCCGTTTTTCAACGTTCCGTAGTAACGCGAAATGTAGCGCAATGTTTTTATTTTGATCTCTTTGGCGTCGTAATCGCCGTTATTTTTGCGCGAAATAATGATCTCCTCTTCCGGCGAAGATGAAATCACCACGCTGTTAATGACGACTTTGCGATCGACATTGTTTTGAGAATCTTGCTGCTTGGGATCGTAACCGATTTTTACTTTGTATTTTATTATGATGCGATCGCTGCTCGAAATTGATTTCGGATCAAAAACCTTTTTCATCGCATTTAAAATTGCGAAGACGGTCCGCTCTTCCGCGCCAGTGTTGGAGAGGATTTTGGAGATTGTGTCACCAGATTTAATTCGATGCTCAGAGACTTGATCCTCGTCGAGATCAAAATTCATTTTTGATCCGGAGATGTTGATTTTGATTGGAGTCGATTGGAGTTTTTTTGCGGATGATTCTTGGTAGTCAGCGATGGTATTTTGGATGAATTCGAATCCTTTGAAAAGGATGAAGCTAGTAACGACAGCAATGGTAAGTGGCTTAAAAAAATGATGTTCGATTGCGTAATCAATGACAGCAAAAAACCTGTGCCTGTCTATTTTTTTCAGCTTGCTGATGAAATTTTTCAAAGATCTGAGATTTATTTGGGGGGTCTTCTGATGAGATGTGCCGCGCTTTCTGCCGCCTTATTGAAGTGAGCAGGCAAGTTATTTACAGCTTTTTAAATGAGAATATTTTTTTAAAATTTCTTGCTTGAAGATAAAGACCACATGATTGTGCGCGCCTTTCCTTTCCAAGACTAACTCCCCCCACATCAAGCTAATCACAACTAAAATATGCCGGCAAAAAAAGCGAAAAAAATTGTTTCTACAAAAAAACTTTCCAAAAATTTGAAGCAAAAAACTGTAAAAAAATCGGAAGTAAAAAATGCGAAAGCCAAGAAAGCGCAAGGCGGTACAAAAAAAATTAGCACTCAAAAAAAACCAGTCGCAAAGAAAATAATTAAAAAAATCGCGGCAAAAAAAATTCAAAAAAAGCCGGTTAAAAAGCTGCTCAAAACGGCGAAGATTGCAAAAAAAGTAACCGCTAAAAAATTACCAAAATCTGTCGCCAAAACTAAAATCGCTAAGCTACCACCAGTAAAAATTGTAAAAAAACTAACCCCAAAAAAATCACAAAAAGCCATTGCCCAAGCTAAGTTTGACAAGGCGCTGGTTAAGCAAAAAAAGAAGGACGCTGTTACACAATCAGAGTTAGCCAAAACACTTTTGGCAAAAAACACTTCGAGAGAAAAAAACATCTCCAAAGAAAAAATTGTCGAAGCGCCAAAATCTCCAGAAAGAAAAAACGAAGCCATTTCAAGAAACCTAATTGTCAGAAGGTCGGATGGTCGCAACAAGCTTCAGTTCAAAGTTGGTGAGTTCGTAATTTACCCTTCTCACGGCATCGGAAAAATTGTTGGCATTGAAAAAACTGCAATTCTCAATCAAGAGCTCAGCTGCTATTTGATGTATTTCGAGAAAGAAAAACTGACCATCAAAATTCCCGTGAACAGCGCCGAAAAAATCGGCTTGCGCAACCTCGTTTCTAAGTCACTCATGGATGAAGTGTTCATCATCCTTAGAAGTGGCATTAAAAAGCTGAAAGGCATGTGGTCTCGTCGCGCCCAAGAATACGAAACAAAAATCAATTCCGGCGACATCATTCTTCTAGCAGAAGTTCTTCGTGATTTAACCCGCGACATTGAGGATGGAGAAAGATCTTACAGTGAAAGAATCATCTACGAAACAGCCATCTACCGCCTTTCCAGCGAATATTCAGCAATTTACGGAGTCACCTTTGACGAGGCGAAAGATAAAATTCTAATCACAGCGAAAGACAAATTGAACTCGGAAGGAAGGGTGATTCAAAAAGATGAGTTCGACGATTTTGAAAGTGACAACAAAGAGCCCGATCAAGATGAGGAGGAAAGTGAGGAAGAGAGTGAGGATGAAGAAGATGAGGATGAAGATGAAGATGAGTCACCTAGGAAAAAAAGGAAAAAATAATTTTCTTTGGGCACTCAATGACTAACAACTCAGCTCTTCAACTAATCGAAATCAAAAAAAATTTCTTTCAAGCTAGTCAGAAAATTGAAGTCGTTAAGGGGGCTAATTTAGAAATTAAAAAAGGTGAATTAGTGGCGTTGGTTGGGCCATCAGGTTCAGGCAAAACCACTCTTTTACAAATTGCCGGATTGCTAGACAATCCTAGCTCTGGGCAGGTTTTAATAAATGGAATAAACGCCTCAAACACTGCTGACGAAACACGAACCAACATCAGAAAAAATCACATTGGGTTCATTTACCAATTTCACCATCTGCTGCCAGAATTTTCAGTAATAGAAAATGTTGCCATGCCACTACTAATCCAAGGCAAAAGCAAAAAAGAATCTTTTGCGGAGGCGGAAAAAATTTTGCATGAGGTTGATCTCTCAAGTCACCTGAACTACAAGCCAGCAGAATTGTCTGGTGGACAACAGCAGAGAGTCGCCATCGCCAGAGCAGCGGTTACCAAGCCATCACTAATTCTAGCTGACGAACCAACCGGAAATTTAGACGCGGACCTGTCCAAAAAAATTTTTACCGTCCTGCAAAATTTAGTAAAAAATTACGACATTGGCTGCTTGGTCGTCACTCACAATTTAGAACTCTCCGCAAAATCAGATCGCGTAATTTCCATCAGCGGCGGAATTTGCACACCAGCTGAACTCAAGGCGCGCCAAGCCACACTCATTCCTTAAACTCAGATCCGTCATTAGAACTCTCCTAAATTTCCAATGACGGATCTTGGTTAAAAAATTAAAAAATAAATCTTTCAAAAAAATCATCCCCTTTTAGTTTCCGCCGCGATTACTTCCCCCCATCAGCCGAATTAGCTCAGTGGTAGAGCAACTGTCTTGTAAACAGTAGGTCGTCAGTTCAAATCCGACATTCGGCACCATATCCCTCTAATCTCCAGACAAATTTCC
>CANMEW010000085.1 GCA_947496905.1 Rickettsiales bacterium
GCGGCAAAAAATATTTCGCAGATTCTCAACTAAAATTTTATCATGATATTGATTCGTGCCTCGAAGAAAATAAGTCAAAAACCTTGCTCCTATCGAGCGTAATTCAATATCTAGAAAAACCTTACGAGTTTTTAGACGAGATAATTTTGCGAAAATTTGAGTTTATTATTTTTGATCTCACTGGTTTTCACAATGAGGATCGCGATGTTCTCACTATTCAGAAAGTTTGGCCGGAAGTTTATGAGGCGAGTTATCCTTGTTGGTTCTTTTCTAAGACAAAATTTTTTGGTAGACTCCTAAAAGAATATGAATTGCTTGAAGAATTTTTCTCTCATTTTGGTGAATCGATCTCAATTGATGAAAAGTCTCAAGCTAAATATTTTGGTGCAATTTTTAGGTTAAAAGTCGATGCTTAACTTTTGCACACTCTTCGATTCTAACTATCTGCCATATGGTTTGACGATGTATGAGTCGCTGAAAAAAAACTGCGACAATTTTCATCTTTTTATTTTTGCCTTCGATGAAAAATGTGAAGAAGTTTTAAAAAAATTAGCGCTGGAGAATGTGACGGTAATTTCTCCGCAAGATTTCGAAGATGAAGAATTGCTCAAAATAAAACCAACGCGCAGTAAAGGCGAATATTGCTGGACATGCACCCCTTCAACAGTTTTTTATGTTCTAAAAAACTTCTCCACACCAAGCTGTACATACATCGATGCTGATCTTTATTTTTTCTCCGACCCAAAAATTTTAATTGAAGAGCTGAAAGGAAAATCAGTTTCCGTCATCGAGCATCGTTACACGCAAAAATATGATCAGAGTAAAAATTCTGGTAAATATTGCGTGCAATTCATGACTTTCAAAAACGATGAGAATGGATTAGAGGTGCTAAAATGGTGGCGCGATCGCTGCATCGAATGGTGTTTTGGCAGAGTGGAAGACGGAAAGTTTGGGGATCAAAAATATCTCGATGATTGGATGATGAGGTTTAGCTGTGTGCAAGAGTTAGAGAATATTGGCGGCGGCGTGGCACCGTGGAATGTTCAGCGGTATAATTTTTTTGAAGAGAGCGAGAAAATTTTTGGTGTCGAAAAAAAATCTGGTAAAAAATTTCCTCTAATTTTTTTCCATTTTCATGGATTTAAAATTTTAAATGAAAAGCGGGTGAGGCTTACCGAAGGTTACAAAATCTCGCTCAACGCCAGAAATTTAATTTATAAAAACTACACAAAACAGTTTGTGCTGAAAATGGAGAAAAAAATTTCTCTCAAGAAAAATCCATTTTTGGACAAAATTTTTTCCCTCCTGCCGCATAAAAAAAATAATAAAATTAGTATTTTATGGCTCACATCATCGAACTAAAAACTTTTTCTGACAGCCGTGGAAGCCTTGCAGTTATTGATGACAGGCAGTTACCATTTAAAATTAAAAGAAGTTTCTACGTTTATGGCGTGAAGAAGGGTGAGGTTCGTGGTAAGCATCGTCATCACAAAGCGATTCAGGCGATGATCTGCTTGGAAGGCAGTTGCAAAGTTTACAATCACAATGGGGAGAGGGAGGAAATTTTTATTTTGGACAGCCCGTCGCAATGTTTAATTCTTGAGCCAAGAGACTGGCACTACATGGAAGAGTTCAGTGAGCACACGGTTTTGAATGTGTTGTCGTCAGAATATTTTAGCACCGAGGATTACATCTACGAGCCATATTCAAGCTAAAGGAGCCTCTGAAAAACCTAGATTTTTCGAGGAATTTTTAGGAAGAAAATTTGCGAGCAGGAAAGTGTACCCTTGATGTACATGCTCGCGAGCAAATTTATCTGACGACAAAATTACCGGAAAAGATGGTTTTTCAGAGGCTCCTAAAATAAGACTTACGAAAATTTATTCATCACCTCACAAACCCTTTCCACATCTGTTTTCTCGTGAAAATATGAAATTGGTAGGCTTAAAGTTGTGGCGTGGATTTCTTCTGAAATTGGATAAGATTGGTTCGAAAAATTTCCGCTTCGAGACATTGCTTTTTGCTTGTGTGGAGCAATCGGATAATGGATTCCGGTTTTGATATTGTGGTCTAGCAAAAATTGCTTCAGCTGATCACGTTTTTTGTGTCTGATGTTAAAAATATGAAAAACATCAAAATAGTCTGGATGTCGCGCTGGCTTGATGAAAGCGTCACTTAAATTTTGAAAATAAATTTCTGCCAATTCATTTTTGTGAGAATTTATTTCGTGAAGCTTTTTTAATTTGATGGAAAGAAATCCCGCCTGAACCTCGTCAAGCCTAGAGTTGTAGCCAACCAACTCATTGTGATATTTTATCTTTGATCCGTAATTACGCAGCATTTTTACCTTCTCCACCAACTCCACATCATCAGTTGTAATTGCTCCAGCATCTCCGAGCGCACCTAAATTTTTTGTTGGGTAAAAACTGAAAGATCCAAAATCTCCAAAGCTTCCCGCCATCTTTCCCTTGTATTTTGCCCCGTGAGCCTGCGCCGCATCCTCGATTAATTTGAGATTATTTCTTTTGCACAAATCTAAAATCGGATCCATTTCGCAGCATTTTCCGTAGAGATGAACTACAATGATTGCGCGAGTTTTTTTGGTAATTTTTTCAGCGATTTTTTTGGGATCGATATTGTAAGTTGCGATGTCTGGCTCAACTAAAACTGGCTTCAAACCATTTTGTAAAATCGACAAAATTGTCGCGATGTAGGTGTTGGATGGTACGATGACTTCATCACCCTTTTCAAATCCAAAAGCGGTGAGTGAAAGAGTTAATGCATCTAGGCCGGAAGCAACTCCAACACAGTTTTTATTTCCACAAAATTCAGCAAATTCTTGCTCGAATTTTTCAACATTTTTGCCCAGAATGTACCAGCCAGAATCAAGGGTTGCGGCGAAAGATTTTTTGTAATCCTCAAAAAATTTTTGGTTTAGTTTTGCTAAATTTTCGTATTCGATGGTCATGCAACTTGCTCCAAATAATGTCGGTAACTCGAGCCTTTTTTGTATTTTTGAACCAAGGTTTTGAATTTTTTCTCATCAATAAAACCCTTGCGGTAAGCTACTTCTTCTAGGCAGGAAATTTTTAATCCCTGACGTTTTTCGATGGTGTGAATGAAGGTTGAGGCATCTAGAAGAGAATCTGGTGTGCCGGCGTCAAGCCAAGCAAATCCACGTTTTAACCTCACGACCCCAAGCATTTTTTTCTTTAAATAAACCTTGTTGATGTCGGTGATTTCAAGCTCTCCTCGCGCTGATGGCTTGGTATTTTTAGCAATTTCAACGACGTCAGAATTGTAGATGTAAAGTCCGGTTGCCGCCCAATTTGATTTTGGTTTTTTTGGTTTTTCTTCGATTGAAGTTACCTTTTCCTCATTTTTATCAAGCTCGATGACGCCATATCTTTCGGGGTCGGAGACATGATAGGCAAAAATAAATCCACCAATTTTTTTTGATTTAACTTGAGCTATTTTTTCTTCCAGATTCTCGCGCGCAATTTCGGCGCCGTAGAAAATATTGTCGCCGAGAATTAGGCAGACGCTGTCCGTGCCAATAAATTTTCCCCCGATCAAAAATGCTTCACCAATACCTTTTGGCTGGTTTTGAGTCGCGTAAGAAAGCTTGATTCCGTAGTCAGAACCGTCTCCTAAATATTTTTCAATGTGAGGTGTGTCTTGCGCGGTGGAGATGATGAGGATGTTTTTGATGTCGAGATTCATCAAGGTTGACAGCGGGTAGCAAATCATCGGCTTGTCGTAAACAGGCAGCAGCTGTTTGCTGATGACGTTGGTAAGCGGGGCAAGTCTCGTGCCGTTGCCGCCTGCGAGAATGATGCCTTTCATTAAGAGTTACCTCGAATCATGTTGTTCATTGCAAGTAGTGAGATGGTGTAGCCATTGGTTCCAAGTCCAGAAATTACCGCATCAACCACGTCGCTTAAAAAAGAATTCTGACGAAATTCTTCGCGCTTAAAAATGTTAGAAATATGCAGTTCAATTTTTGGTTTTTGGAAAATTTCTAGAGCATCACGAATTGCAACCGAAGTATGTGTGTAGGCGGCGGCGTTGATGATGATCCCGTCAAAATTTTCAATGGCATCCTGAATGATGTCTACCATCTCTCCCTCACTATTTGACTGCTTCAAGTCAACTTTCAGGTCAAGCTCCTCTGCCAATGTTTTGCAGTCACTTTCAATTTTTGCGAGAGATGTATTTCCGTAAATTTCTTTGTCCCGCTTGTGCAAAAGATTAATATTCGGGCCGTTAAGGATGAGTATTTTTTTCATGAAATTTTTACTAACAGAGTGAGGTTAGGATCGACTTACTTCTTTTTGCCTCTAACTCAATTTTGACGTAAAAAGAAGTCGTGATTGGAATGGAGATGGCGTAGGTGACGCCAATGATTGACAGGGTCATCCATGGTTTTACCAGCAGTCCAATTATGATTGAGCCTAATATTAGCAGGGTGACGTAAGTGTATTCATTTCTGATTGGGATTTTCTTGATTGAAATTGTTGGGATGCGACTCGCCATTAAAACCGCGAGAACTGCTGCGTAAGTAATGACGTGAACTGGATCAGAATAAAAACCCTCGCCGAATTGGTAAGTTAAAACCATTGGCAGCATTGCCATTGCAGCCCCTACTGGCGCTGGAATTCCTTTGAAGAAATATTTTTCCAGAGTCGGATTGTCGATTTCTTTGGATGAATCAACATTGAAGCGTGCAAGTCTGATTGCGCCGCAAACAGCAAAAAATAGAACCAATGCCCAATCTAGACCCTGAATATCTTGGTAAGAATTAACCCAAGCGTAAATTACGAAGCCAGGCACGACGCCAAAATTAACGAAGTCGACAAGAGAATCTAGTTGCGCACCAAACTCGCTAGATGAATTCAGAAAGCGCGCCAACCTTCCATCTACACCATCCATGAATCCGGCAAAAAGTAAAAATGCCGAGGCGGTAGTGAAATCACCTTGAATTGAATATCTCACTGCTGACAGAGCGATGCAAAGACTTGTCAATGTAACTAAGTTTGGCAGCAGTCTAAAAAGTGGAAAAAACCCGTTCTCAGCATCTCTAATTTTCTGAATAATTTGTGTAGGCATTTTAAAAAAATTTGATTGGGAAGATGCTTGGATGGAAGTGCTTTGAGTGAGCTATTTTGAGGGAATTACTTTGCTTTCAGCGAAGTCAAATTTAGTTTTTTGTACTCCTCAAGAAAAGCAACCTCAACCTTCCCGATCACTACAGGAACCTCTGAAAAACCATCTTTTTCGGTAATTTTACTCGTAGGTTTTTTTATTTTTAATCGAACGAGTTGCAAATTACTTGCTGCTGAAGCAGCTGCGCAAATTGTGTCGTCAGATAAATTTGCTCGCGAGCACGTACATCAAGGTACGCTTTCCTGCTCGCAAATTTTCTTCCTAAAAATTTCTCGAAAAATCTAGGTTTTTCAGAGGCTCC
>CANMEW010000086.1 GCA_947496905.1 Rickettsiales bacterium
CGTTTAGCATGCTTGATTAATTCCACAACCTGACTCGCTGAAGATGAGATTTCATCCTCATCAAGAAAATCAATTTTTTCTCGCGGCGTAAATCCTTCATATTTTTCCGGATCAAACATTGCGCCTTGAATATCGATCGGAACCTCTAACCACACCGGACCAACGCGACCTGACTTCGCTTCGTAAATTGCCCGCTCAACATGATAACGAACCTCAGCGATGTCACTCAACATCGCCGCATATTTGGTAACTTTTTTAAAAATCGGCAAAGTGTTAAAGCCCTGCAACGCGAATTGGCGAGGCCCCTCCACTATCGCTTGCGAAACTTTCGATTGGCCGGAAACGATGACACAAGGCGATGAATCAACGAGAGCGCCAACTACGCTAGTCAGAGTATTTAAAGCGCCAGGCCCCGCAGTAACGTAAGCCAATCCCAACTTACCCGTGTATCTTCCATAAGCCTCTGCCGCCATAACCACAGATTGTTCGTGATGACAGCAGGTATATTTTTGACGGCCATGTCTGACGATTGAATCGGTCAAATGCATGATCATTCCGCCAGTCACCAAAAACGCGTGTTCCGCGCCATTGTTGAACAAAGAATTATTGATGTAGTCGCTAACTTTTATCATTATTTTTTGAGAAATAACTCATATGAAGTGTGAATGTGATTGAGCATTTCAGAATTCAAACCGTGGTGACAAGCAATCAAAATTCCGCCCTCCATAACTTTATCCGCCTCTTTGTAGCCATCTTTCGATTTCACCATTTCGATATTTTTGAAGCCAGGCTGACGCGTAATATTTCCAGTAAAAACAACTCGGGTTTGAATGTTGCGCTTCTCTAAAAATATCTGCATTTCCTCCCTAGTGAAAGGTGCGCCGCTTCTGATAGTTAAAGGATAGGCAAGCCATCCCGTTCTAACATTTTCTGTCTGTTTTGGTAGAATGAAGAGATCTTCGTATTTCTTAAAAAAGCGATTATGGGCGTTAAAATTGACGATTCTTTCGTCGATATTTTTTTGTAATTTGCTTAATTGCACCAAACCAAATGCCGCCCCCATTTCAGACGGCTCTAGGTTGTGTCCAATTTCTTCAAAGATGAATTTTTTGTCGTAACTGATGCCATCAACCTTGATGTTGAATCTGTTTTCGATTGCTTCTGATTCAACATAGAGTGACGAACTTCTGCCCCATGAGCGCAATAATCTGACTCGCCTTGCTTGTTCATCATCATTCAAGCAGATCATACCACCATTGCCCGCGCAGTTAATTAAATGCGAGCCGTAAAAGCTGGTGATGCTCACATCGCTGTGATGTCCGATTGATTTTTTGTTGATCAAGCCACCAAGAGTATCTGCCGAATCTTCAATGATTTTGAGATTATGTTTTTTGATGAGCGGTAATATCTCTTCCCAATTCACAATATTTCCAAGCAAGTGCGGAGCCACGATTGCCTTGGTTTTGTTGGTGATCGCCTTTTCGATTTTAGCAATATCTATGCAATAGGTTCCTTCGCAAACGTCGATGAAAACCGGCACTAATCCATTTCTAACAATGTAACTGACTGTCGTAGAAAAAGTGAGAACTGGCGTGATGATTTCGCTGCCTTTTGGAAAATCCATCACCTCCATCGCTAACATTAAAGCGGAAGATCCCGAGTTGACCATAATGCCGTGTTTCTTATCAAACATCTTAGCAACTTTCGCTTCAAACTCTCGGACATTTTTACCCATTTGTGTTGAGGTTTTCAAAACCTTCACCACCGCATCAATCTCCTCTCTACCGTGAACGGTCATGCCGTAAGGAACGTGAATATATTTTTCTCTTTCAGTCATATTTTACCAAATTTTCCAAGGGGCTTTTTTCAAATCCCACAAATTTTCGAGATAAATCTTGTCGCGCTGAGTATCCATCGCATACCAAAAATCTTCATGCTTGAAAGACATTAGCTGACGATCTGAGGCCAGGTTTTTCAAGGGCTCTTGCTCAAGAATTACTGAATCACCTTCGGGGATGTAATCAAAAACTTTCGGTGAAAAAATAAAAAATCCGCCATTGACGTAATTGCCATCACCAGATGGTTTTTCGTGAAAATCGTGAATGGTTTTATCGTCATCAGAAATTCCCAAAACGCCAAATCGACCTGCTGGCTTGACTGCCGTCAGGGTTGCGACTTTTTCATGAGATTTATGAAACTTGATTGCTTCGGTAATATTCACGTCGCAAACACCGTCGCCGTAAGTCAGGCAAAAATCTTCGTCACCAACATATTTTTGGATTTTTTTGATGCGCGCACCAGTCATCGCGTGCTCACCAGTTTCAACAAGAGTAACTTTCCAATCTTCGGAAGAATTGCTGTGAATGATTTGAGTATTGTTCGCCAAATCGAAGGTGATGTCCGACATGTGGCGGTAATAGTTAGCAAAATATTCCTTCACCACGTAGCCCTTGTAACCCAAGCAAACCACAAATTCTTTGATGCCGTGAGCCGCGTAAATTTTCATGATGTGCCACAAAATTGGCTTGCCGCCAATTTCAACCATCGGCTTTGGCTTGAGACCAGTCTCTTCGCTAAGCCTTGTGCCAAGCCCGCCGGCGAGGATTACTGCTTTCATAAATTTTTATTATTTTGATACCAAAGGAAGGTGTTTTTTATCGCTTTTTCTAAGGAAGTATATTCCTCCAAACCCAACTCCTGCCTAACTTTTTCGTTAGAAGGAATGTAACGCGAACTAGAAGAAGTATTGAATCCACCATTGTCCGAAAAAACAATTTTTGATTCTGAGGACAGAGTTTTAACGACCAAATCAGCAAGATCTGTTATTAAAATTTCTTTCTGCGATCCAACGTTAAAGACCGAATTATTTGGCGATGCGATTAAAATTCGTAGAAGCCAAATCACCAAATCAATCGAGTAAAGATAAGAGCGATAAGTCTGCGTTCTTGAGTTTAGAGTTACGTCTCTGCTCGCTGCAACGTCACGAATAAAATTTCCAATCGCGTAATGACCGTCAAAATTCATGTAAGGCCCAACGAAGCTAAAACAGCGCGCGACAGATGTATGAACGCCGTGAGCGGAAGAATAAATTGAGCACAAAGTCTCACCTAATCTTTTTGCTTCGCCATAAACTGAAGAAATTTTTTGCAAATCCGGCGCGGATAAATCGCTCTCCTGGCGCAACTCAACATCAAGATTTTGTGCGCCGTAAATTGCGCCAGAGCTTAAATATAAAAATCTGCAACCCTTGTTCTGTCTAGCAATTTCAAGCATGTTGAGCGTGCCTTGGTAATTTTCTTCGAGAAGTTTTTGCGGAGAATTTTTTAATTTTTCTGCGGAGGTGTCGCAAGCGGCGTGAATAACGTAATCAACTTTTTGAGCAAAATCTTTGAGCTCAGAAATGTCCGATTGGATCGGAAAAATTTTAGAGGAATTAAGCAGAGGAAATTTTTTCTGAAAACTTATTACATCCCTTGAAAGTGCGTAAATCGTGAGATCAAGTCCATTGCGCTCATCAAGATGCACAAGAATTTCCAACAAACATCTACCAAAAAACCCACTCGCACCAGAAATAAAAATCGACTTATTTTTCAACTGAACAAGCAGATCGGAGAGCTTTGATTGCACAAGCTCTAGATCTGATTTTTCGATTGAAAAATTCATTATTTTTTAGTCTGCAAAAAATCTTCGATTGTCGAATGCATGTACGTAATCATCTCTTCATTCAAACCGTGGTGACAAGCAAGCAAAGTGCCGCCACGCATCACGTTATCGGAATTAGCGAGATTTGCAGCTTTGCGCATTTCAATATTTTTAAAACCAGGCTGACGTGTGATATTTCCGGTAAAGAGAACACGGGTTTGAACATTTCTTTTTTCCAAGAAAATTTGGAAGTCGCGACGTTCGAAAGGCGCTGAGTCTTTAACAATAATTGGAAAAGCTAACCAGCCAGTTCGAGTATTTTTCGTCTCTTCAGGCAGTGTAAAAAACTCTTCATATTTTTTGAAAAAGTTTGTTTGTGTTTGGTAATTTTTACGACGTGTATCGATGTTATTTTCCAAATCATTAAGTTGTTCGAGACCAAATGCTGCGCCGATTTCAGAGCCTTCTAAATTATAGCCGATAGATTCAAAAACGAATTTTGCGTCGTAATTAATTCCATCAATATCAACGTTAAAACGGTTCTCGATTGCTTCAGATTTTTCGTCAAAAATTGATGAGCTGCGACCCCAAGAACGCAGAAGTTTAGAATTTTTTACATGCTCTTCATCATTGATGCAAAGCGCACCGCCATTGCCGGCGCAGTTGATGATGTGCGATCCGTAAAAACTGGTGATCGACATGTCAGACCAAGCACCACTTGATTTGCCGTTTAGAGTTGATCCTAAAGCATCAGCAGAATCTTCGATTATTCTTAAATTATATTTCTTGGCGATCTCGGCAATTTTGTCCCACTCGCAAATATTTCCGATCAAGTTTGGCGCGAGAATTGCCACGGTTTTTGGCGAAATCATTTCTTCAATTTTTGCCGGATCGATGCAGAAATCAGCAAAACCAACATCAACAAAAACCGGGATCAAACCTGCTTTCACGATACAGCCAACAGTCGTTGAAAATGTAAGCGCGGGAGTGATTACTTCAGAACCTTTTTCAAAACCAAAAGCTTCAACACCAATGTAAAGCGCGGAAGAGCCAGAGTTAACGTAGAGGCAATGTTTTTTTGCAAAAAGTGCAGCGATTTTTGCTTCAAATTCGCGCGCATATTTTCCCATTTGCGTGCCTTCTTTCAGGCATTTTACGACGGCATCAATTTCCTTTTTACCATAAACGGTTTTGGCGTAAGAGACGGAGATCATTAATTTAAATTTGAGGTTATTATAAAAACGTCATCCCCGCGCAGGCGGGGATCCAGGAGATGTAATCACTTACTTCGAGCTCGTTATCCTGGATCCCCGCCTGCGCGGGGATGACGCGTTACTTATTTGCGAATAATTAATTTTAGTAAAAGAAAATTGTCGGTTAAAGCCAACTGTAATTTGACGAATTTTTTACGCAGAGAATTTCTTATTCTTTGGAAAAAATTCTTTTTCTTTACGATCAAGAAATCTGGATTTAGCGCCAGAAAATGGTCCCAATTTTTCAAAGAGATCATCTCTTTCTTGCTGTATTTGCCTGCATCTGCAGCAACAATCTCAGAAATTAAATTGTAGAGATTGTGCTTATCCATCACTAAATCTTTCGCCTGTAAAATTTTCTCTTTCGATTTTTCGTAAGTATTTTCGGCAATCACTTTTTCGATTATCGCAATCGCAGTTTTTGGATGCCTGATGTCAATTTGCGTGAGCATTTCGCGATCGAAATAATCATGAATATTTGGCGCGCCGAAATAGATCGGATATGCACCAGCCATGAAAGCGTCAGCTAATTTTTCCGTCCAATAATCGTT
>CANMEW010000087.1 GCA_947496905.1 Rickettsiales bacterium
TGCCCAATAAACGTGAGTAGTTTTTCTGTTTGCTCGACTTGCTCAATAAAAACTTTCTCAGCAATTTTTGCATTCTCTCTGGCTTCGCTTTTCTTGCGATCCAATGTGATGTTGTAATTGAGGAGAGTAATGGCGCAGCACACGCACAGAAGTAAAATTGATAAACGAGTCATGAATTTAATAAATTTTAAGAGGAAGTTTTATGAAAAAAGGAATTCTAAATTTTTTAACGCAAGGCGCGAGAAACTATGCGACACACTCTTCGCACCACTCTACCTCTATTTCAGCTGATAAAGCGGCAGTACGGGCTGCGGATATCCTTGAAAAATTTGAGTCACACCGAGCTGGCAATCATTCATTTTTCACTGAATATTTAAAAAATTTATCAGAAAGCGGAGCGACGCCGAGACAATTCACGGTGTATCGTGACAACTATTTTTACAGGACATTTAACACAATCAAGTCAGTTGCACAGCACCTTACTAAGGCAGTTGGCGCTCAAGATTACGATGCAATAGCTGCGGTGTCACAAAATTTTTTTGAAGAGGGCGGCAATGGAAATCCACAAGCTGTGCATCTAAGACTTCTCGAAGATAGTCACAATCGTCTCGGTACTATTGTTTTCGGTGTACCAGAGATAAAATTAAGAGATGCAAAACACTCCCCCTTTCTTTTGCCAGAAGCTTTGTCATTTAGACGGACGCAATCACAATTATTTTCTTCATCTTATCCAACAATGACCGGCTGCTTATTGGCGCATGAAAGAATGGCGGATGACATGCTCATCAATTTTCGTAAATCCATTTTTGAACCAAATAGAGGTTATTTTACAGAGTCAGAATTTAAGAAATTAGTTCGTTACTACGATGCGCATCGTGATGATTCAAAGGATAATGCCAATGTGGAAGAGCAGCACAAAGAGCAAGCTTTAAGAGTTGTAGCTAAATTAATCGAAGAAAATCCAAGGACGGAAAAACTAATCATGGACGGGGGCATTAAGTTTCTCAACGCTCAAGCTAATTTGTGGGATGGTCTAATGAGAGAAATGGAAAATTCTAAGCATCATGGACAAGTAGTGCCCCCTAACAAAAACTTTTTAAATGATGTGCCCACGACCTCACCCTCGCCTCAAGCGCTACCGCTTAGTAAATTGAGTCAGACTAAGACTCCCGTGAACACTCTTTAGGGCACCTCTAAAAATTGCTTTTTCCGGTAATTTCTTCGTTACCAAATTTTTTCGCGAGCACGTACGAGTAGTACGCTTTCCTGCTCAAAAATTTGGATGCCTAGAAATTTCTCAAAAAAATCTAATTTTTAGAGGTTCCCTTTAAACGAAGACCTACCTCATGTTCATTTTCCTCTTCGTATTGGTATTGGCGTCTGCTGGAGTTGCCGCCACTTCTGGAGGTGGCGGCGGCGGTGGTGGTGGCGGAGCTGCTACGGCATCAGTCGTAACTCCGGCCCCAACTCCAGCAAATAATTATTCCATCAGCTCCGCCGAGGCAGATGTCTACCGAACTACCGAATACAACGCTCAATACGGATTGGAAAAAATTCACGCCGCAGAAGCCTACGCCTCGCTTGCAAAAAATGGAAAATCTGTTGCCGGTGACGGTGTGGTGGTTGGAGTGACTGACACCGGAGTGTTACTCTCTCACCAAGAAATTTCTGCAAATCTCGCAAGTCCAAATTCTTCAAATACCGGAACCCACGTTGCCGGAGATCACGGAACCCACGTTGCTTCAACAATTGCTGGAGTGAAGAGTGATGTAGAAATGCATGGCGTTGCCTTCAATGCTAAAATTTATTCTGCGGATGTAATCCCAGATTCAGAGCCCGGTACAAACTACAATTCATCAATCGACTACGGAATTTCTGATTCGATTAGTCGCGCCAGCGCCAAGGTAATCAACATGAGCTGGGCTTTTGTTGATGATCAGCTCACAATTGGCGGAGCAACTTACGAATTAATTTACTCAGGCATTAGCAGCGAATTCACCGACGCAAAAAACGGCAACAGTGGTCGTGGAGTTTTACTTGCTGCAGCAACTGGTAATGATGGCTACACCGACTACGTCGATGCCCCCGCTTTGTTCAGCCAAGATTCGCGCTTGAGTGGCATCATGATTGCTGTTGGCGCGGTTGATTCAGGAGGTGACATCGCAACTTTTAGCAATCGCTGCAAACAGGCAAAAAATTACTGCTTGGTTGCTCCTGGTACCGCCATTTACGCCGCAACCACAGGTTCTGACTCTGAATACTCATCCTTTAAAGGCACCTCAATGGCGACGCCTCATGTCTCTGGGGCGGCAGCGGTAATTCGCGGGGCGTGGCCACATTTAACCGCAGCGCAAACTGTTCAAATTCTCCTCACCACTGCAACTGATTTAGGAACCGCCGGAGTCGACGACGTCTACGGTCACGGAATGCTAAATCTTTACGCTGCAGTTCAAGCGCAGGGACAAAATACTTTGGGCTACGGCACCAGCGCTCTGTCGCTTCAAGGTTACGACGTCAAATCTTCTTCACTTGTTACTAATCCAATTTTTGGCGACGCCTTCGCCTTGAACGTTGCACCAGTTCTTGATTCAGCAATTTTTTACGACAACTACGGGCGCGACTACAAAGCGTTTTTGGGAGGTAAAATTTCTGAACAAAAAAGCAGCAATGTTCCAACTCTAGAGAGTCTCATCTTCAACAATTTTGACAGCAAAACTCTGCCACTTTTTTTTGGCGAAGGTCTAAAAAATGAACTGAAATTCAGCTTCTCCAACTACAAAAACGCTGGCGGAATTGGGAGTAGAAACTTTCTTTCGGCAAGCGCCGCTAACTCTTCTGGCGCAACGAATTCTCCGAATTTTACCGGTCTAAAATTCGTCACTTTAGATTCTTCAAAAGACCCGCAACTCCTTTCAAACAACAACTTCTCTTTCGTTCGAAATTCCTCCGACATTTCTCCAGATTTAAAACTTGGATTCGCCTTCAACACGGATGCAATTTCTGACTCAAATCAAAATAATTTCGGAAATTTTGGATTTATTTTTCAAAACAATTTTGCCGCCAACCCTTACCAATCCTTTCTCAGCAGCTCTTCAACTTCAAATTCAGAACTAACTAGCGGAAGAAAATTCAATCAATTTTTTGCTGACCAAAATTTCCTGAACAAAAAATTAGGCCTAAAATTTTCTTACCAATCATCCTACCAATCATCGAATTCAAGTCAGGTGAGGAGCGGCTTGGGAAGGGGTAAGGAAAATGAAATTTTTGATTTAGGGCTGGCGTTGAACCCAGAAAGAGGCGGGAATTTTTTGCTGTCATTTGGAAGTTTGAGCGAGTTTAACAACAATCTTTTAAACTCCAAAAGCCTTGGTGCATTTGAGTCTGCAGGAGATGTCAAAACTTCTTACTTCAAACTTTCTTCAAGCCAAAGCTTGATGAAAAATCTCTTTCTTTTGACCAGCATTTCAGAAGGAAGGTCAAAAATTAATGGCAATCAGCAGGGGATTTTTCGTGATTTCAGCGACGTGAGAAGTCAGAGCTCGTCTGTGGCTTTGGTGCGAGACAATTTTCTGAAAGGGAAGGTGGGCTTTGTTTATTCGCAGCCAATGCGGGTGTACAGCGGCAAGGCGCGAATTGACATTCCAACCGCGAGGGACATTGACGGAAATCTTACGCGTTACCAAGCAGATGCATCTCTTGTGCCGCATGGCAGAGAGCAAGATTTCGAAATTTTCTTCTCCAAAAATCTTGCGCCAGATTCACAAATAAAATTTAACCTTGTCGCGCAAAAGGAGTCGGGAAATGTAAGAAATGCTCCGACTAGTTACCTTGGATTTGTGCAGCTGAAAAAAGATTGGTAGATTTTGGGAGCTTCTATTGGTCCTTCAAAACCACTCTACCAAAACTAACCGCAATTTTATCCGCCAGTTCAAGTTGTGTTAAGGCGATGTTTACCAGCCTTGCCGGCGCATCTAACTCCTGAATTATTCCCTCAATCGTGATTGGTGTGAAACTCAATTTAGAAAAAATTTCTTCACGAATTTTTTTGATGTCGTCATCGGCGGGCATTTTTGGCAATGGTCCGGAGAACTCTTCAACATCGGGCTCTTTCAGAATTCCAACATCTTGAAAGCGGGACCTTAAACCAGAAATTTCACTCAAAACATCCTCGGCAGATTCAAGCATGTTTGCGCCAGTTTTGATCAAGCGATTTGTCCCGAAGCATCTCGGATCTAGCGGCGAACCCGGTACAGAAAATACCTCTCTTCCCTGTTCAGCAGCAAATCTTGCCGTGATTAGGCTTCCAGATTTCAACCCAGCCTCAACCACAACCACAGCCAGAGAGAGTCCGGAAATAATACGATTTCTCTGCACAAAATTTCCAACCTGAGGACTCGATCCAAATGGACTTTCCGAAACTAGTAGTCCCTGCGTTGCAATTTCAGCGTAAAGTCGACTGTTTTCTTTTGGATAAATGTGGTCAATTCCTCCGGCGATGACAGCAATTGTACCACTTGTGAGCGATGCTTGATGCGCTGCAGAATCAACACCGCGTGCCATTCCAGAGACTGTAACAATTGAGTTATTTCCCAATGCGGAAGAAATAATTCTAGCGAAAGAAGAGGCGTTGAATGAGGGATTTCTTGGGCCAACAACGGCAACAGTGTCGCGTTCAAAAAATTCTTTTTTTCCTTTGACGGTAATGATTGGAGGTGGATCTGGAATCTCGCGGAGTAGGCGTGGGTAGGTTTGGTCGCAGAAAAGTAGAATTTCGGCACCGAATTTTTGTGAAAGTAGCAGCTCTTTTTCTGCGATTGATTCTGAGCAGAGATTAATTTTTCTTCCCAAACCACCTTGGCCGGCAAAGTCAGGAAGACTTTCCACAGCATTTTGTGCGGAGTGAAAAATTTTCATTAAGCGGAAAAAAGTCGACTTGCCAACATTCTCGCTTCGGGCAAGGCGCAGCCAATGTATTTTTTCTTGAGTGGTTGTGGTCATTGCGGGTGGTGATTTTTTCTTTGGGTTTGGTGGGAGGGTTTTCTGAAGTGTGTAACGAAGCCTAAGCGGCTATTTTCGGTATTAACTTGCAATGACTTGATGGCGTAAGAAGTCGCTTCGCGCTCCTGAGAAATTCTCGTCATGCCGGACAAACAGTTTCTTGCCGACTTTCCGACCCAGAAACTGTGTCACCCGCAGAAGCTAGCGTGAGCGCAGCGAATCCTTGGTAGAAAATTATGTCGAGTGCAGAAAGAGCGCTCGGATGTTTAGAAGTTTTTCAGCAATCAAGGTTGGTTAGGTTTAACATGTTGGCTGCTTGCTGATGCGAGTGGTTGGGTAGAGGGTGTACTGACATTTGGAGCAGGTTGATCTGCAGGTTGGGGAGCTGGAGGAGGCGGAACTACCGCTACA
>CANMEW010000088.1 GCA_947496905.1 Rickettsiales bacterium
TTCAAAATTGGACTTTTTGCTCGATTCAGCGCTGGAGCGGATTCGTAAATTTAAATTTACAAAAAACGAACAAAAAAACACCCTTCAAAAAAATGAGCCCTAGAGCCGCAAGGGTTCAACTTTTTAATTTTGGCGTGAAACATTAGGTTGCGAAGAAGCTTCTTCGCAGAGCCTTGTCCTCATTGGATCCAGATTTTTAATTTGGTGAGGCAAAATGCTCGCCAACTAAAAAATTTTCCTCAATTGACGAAATTTTTACTTGCAGAATTTCGCCAGATTTCACCGCTAAATCAGACATGATTTTCACATCTAAAAAATTTTCTGACTTACCAATTCCATCCTTCTCAACAATCACACTCAAAATTTTCCCAATTTGTTTTTTGAGAAATTTTTGCGATTCCTTCTGCCCAACCTCTCGCAGAATTTTTGCCCTTCTCTTTACCTCGATCCCATTAACTTGCGGCATCTTTGCTGCCGGCGTTCCTTCGCGTTTTGAGTAAGGAAAAATGTGAGTAAAAATTATTCCAACTTGCTCAAGTAAACTTACAGAATTCAAAAACATTTCCTCGGTTTCGGTTGGGAAGCCGGCAATGATGTCGGCTCCGAAAGTAATTTCTGGCCTTATTTGACGTGCCTTTGCGCAGAATTCTAAAATTTGTTCTCGGTTGTGGCGGCGCTTCATGCGCTTCAGAATTACGTCGTCCCCCGACTGCACACTAAGGTGCAGGTAGGGCATGAATCGTGGCTCGGAGGCGAGTAATTCGAAAATTCCTTCATCCATTTCGGCGACATCAACCGAAGAAAGTCGCAAGCGTGGAAGCTCGGGAACCAGCACAAATAAACGCTTAATCATTTGCGACAAAGTAATTGGAGCTGGTAAATCTTCGCCGTAGCCAGAGATGTCGACCCCGGTCAAAACAACTTCTTTGTGACCAGCGGCAACCATTTTTTTCACCTTGTCGACAATTTCACCGAATGCCACCGAGCGGCTATTTCCGCGACCAAAAGGGATGACACAAAAAGTGCAGCGATGGTTGCAGCCATTTTGAATTTCTAAAAAAGCGCGGGTTTTATTTTCAAAATAGGAGACAAGTTGCGGCGCAGTTTCTCTAACCGACATGATGTCGTTAACCTTGATTTTACTGGTCTCGAACTCGGTTAAGAAAGGTTGAGTAGATTTTTTTGCAGAGAAAAAAATGTGGTCTTTGTGGGAAATTTCCAAATCGGAATTAGTGATTTTTTCTTGAGGCAGCGAAGTTTGGAAGTTGCTCGAGTAGCTCTCTGGCTTTGATTTTTCTACATTCCCCAAGACCAAATCTACCTCTGGCATTAGGGCGTATTTTTGTGGATCGATTTGCGCAGCGCAGCCAGTAACAATAATTTTTGCGTCGGGATTTTTTTTGCGTGCTTGGCGCACTGCTTGACGCAAGTCGCGCTCAGCGTCAGAGGTGACGGCGCAAGAATTGAAAACAATGAGATTTTTTTGGTCAGTTTTTTTTAGAGCTTCTTTGATTGATTCAGACTCGTAGGCATTCAAGCGGCATCCAAAAGTTACAACCGAATTATCCATTTCGCCTTGGATCATTCTTCAAAATGACGTGATTCACGACTTTTTCTACGCCACGTATTTTGGAAATAACTGCTAATGCTCTTTCCACTTCTTCATTGCTAGAGGCTACGCCAAGTAGGTAGGTAACTCGATTGCTGGTAGTAATTTTGTAATTTCGCGAAGAAACGTGCCGCTCAAAAAATAGCTTCGTTTCTGCTTCAGCCGTGATTGCGTGGTCGGTAAAAATATTCGAGACATCTTCCAATTTTATCCAAGCCTCTGCGTTCAATTGAACTTCGTCGATTACTTCTTTAACGCCCGCAACATTCCAAGCTAAGACTTGAGCAAGTTTAGCTTTTTGTGGATCAGCTACGCTTCCAGTGAGCAATACACGACCTTCATTGACCATTACGTCGACGAAATTGCCGGGATTTTTCAAGCCATTTTTTACAAATTCCGTGACAATTGCGGCAGAAATTCGCACATCTTTTTGTGTGCTTGAAACGCTCTTCTCGCGAGTAACTACGACACCAGCTGCAACTGAGCCGACAACGACCGTTTCAACGCAAGAGGTTAAAAAAGTGAGGAGCAGAACAGTCGAAATTGCTGTGATTTTTTGTGAGAATTTCATGAGATTTCTTGAAGTATTTTGGATGTTGAAAAGATGTGGGAGATGATTGCGGCGACTAGAAAAGAGGCGAGCATGGCAACAACAGTGTCGCCAAAAAAATGAGCGCCTTTGGTAATTTGGTAGAATTTTTTTATTCTGGAGGAAAAATTCTCAGTTTTTTTGGTGACGATTTTTCTGTAGCTGCTGAGGAAAAAAATTAGCGAAGCGATGAGAATCACGCTGAATAATTTTCCCATTGAAGATTCTAGAATATTTCCAATGACCTCCGTGGTGTACATGAGGTAATCGACAGCGATGAAATTGAAGCGGGTCTGAAATTCATCCCAAAAAAACCACTCGGAAAAGCAGGAGAAAATTAAAACGAAAAGAAGGAGGAAATAAAAAAAATGCAGGAGGCGTTGGTGTGCTTTAGAATTAAAAAATTTATTGGAGATGAGTGTGTAGTAGAGCAGCGGGATGAAGGCGATGTAGCCGAAGGAGAGTGCATCAAAAAATAATCCTAATCCGTAAATTTTGACAATTAGCGAGGTTGAAAAATCGATCTCATTTTTTTCCAAAGCTAAAAAAACTGTTCTCACCACAAAAGACAGTGCAGCGAAAATAAAAAAAATTTTCACCCGAGCGGAAGAGGCGAGGAGGTTGCGGATTCTTTTTAACATTGGAGTGAAGTTATTTTTTGAACATCGAAAGCATGCGCCAAGTGACGAGAAATCCGCCAAAGATATTTACGGAAGCGATGACAATGGCGAAGAAGCTGAGGGCGGAAATAAGTGACAAACCTTTTGCTGATCCAAGAGCAATTATTGCACCAACGAGAATGACTCCAGAGATGGCATTGGTCACGGACATTAGCGGGGTGTGAAGTGCGGGGGTTACTTTCCAAACTACGAAGTAACCAACAAAGCAAGCTAAAACAAAAACTGTGAGGCCAAAAATAAATGGATCTACCCCACCACCATTGACTGCAGAGTAACTGAGTTCGGCAATTTTGCGAACTAGCAAATCGGAATTCTCAGTGATTTTGTCGGATAATTCGATGATTTCTTGAAGGTTGCTCATGGTTGGAAAATTTATTTTGCGAGGAGGGAAATTCGCGAAAAACTAGAAACGGTCAGAGCCTTGTCAAATTCAAATTGGCTTAGGCAAATTCAAATTGACTTGGAGACTTGCGGAAAATAAAAATCGCGCCTCTTTTTTTAAGTTAATTAAAACAAGTAAACCTCCCACCAAATTTAATTGGGACGTCGCCAAGCGGTAAGGCAGCGGTTTTTGATACCGCCATCCGTAGGTTCGAATCCTGCCGTCCCAACCACGCTACTCCAGCCACGCTACTCTAACCACTACACGTCTCCTAATTTATCCCCCCTAATTTATCCCTAATTTTTACAACATGAGCGCATACGAAAATCGCGATGGTAACGGTCGCAACGATTCCAACAATCAAGAAAACAGCGACAATGCGCAACTCTTCATTGCCAAAGGCAGAAATGACGGCATGGACCAAAGATCGCTAGTTGATTTTATTGCAGATGAAACCGGCATCGATCAAAGCCTAATCAGCAATGTAAAAGTTTTGGATGCTTTCTCATTCTTTGCTGTTCCTCACGAGGATGCTGGTAAAATTCTAGATTTTTTCCAAGAAAAGGCTGGCGACAGCGGAAGACCTTTGGTTTCTAGAGCTAAAAGAAAAACAACTGGTGGAAGTGGCGGCGGATTTGCTGGTCGCCGAGAAGGTGGGTTTGGTGGAAATAGAGACGGAGGATTTAGAAGGGATGACCGTCCTCGCAGAGACTACGGCGACAGAAATAATGGCCGTAGAGACGATTACTAAGGTTTAAACTACCGTAAAGGAACCTCTGAAAAACCTAGATTTTTCGAGAAATTTTGAAGAAGAAAATTTGTGAGCAGGAAAGCGTACTCTGATGTACGTGCTCGCGAGCAAATTTATCTGACGACAAAATTACCGAAAAAGATGGTTTTGCAGAGGTTCCTAAAATTAAAAGCCCCGTCAACAAAAGTTGGCGGGGCTTTTTTTATAAATGTAGGACTTACGCAATTCCGCGCTTTTTTGGTGATTTTTGCGTAAGTCCTAAAATTTGCGTAAGTCCTAAAATGATTGTTCAGCAAAGATCTGTCTAGCGACGATTGTCTCGTCCGCTTGGTCTGCCACCACCAGAGCTAGGTGTTCTTGGACCTCTAGTGTTGGAGTAAGGTTTTCTACGGCCAGAAGAAGCTGGTCTTCTTGCATCGGTGCTGGCTGATCTGGTGCTAGAAGAAAATTCGGAGCGACTTGAAGATTCTCTGGAGTCGGATTTTTTGAACCAACCAAAACCAAAAGATTTTTTTTGCCCACCATCTTCGCCAAAGCGAGCAGATGGACCGGAGCGTAACGATTCTCTACTGTCCCAATCTTTTCTAACTGCACCACGTCCAGTGCCTAGCCTGTCGCCAATTACGTTGATGTCATCTCGTCTTGCTCTCGGGTAGGAATCTTCCTTTTTTTTACCTAGACCAAAAAGTCCGAAGATTTTTTTCCCAGCTCTTTCACCGCCAGTTTTTTCTGCACCAACTCTTTCTCTGCCAAATCTCTCATTGCGGCTGCGCTCAGGTCTGTCGTAAGAATCTCTAGAATCTCTGCGAGGCGCCGCCTCTCTTCTGTCGCTACGCTCTACTCTGGAATCATCCCTTCTGTCGAATGATTTAACCGGAGATCTAGTTGAAGATCTCGGATTTCTTTCAGCTGAACCACTGCTTCTTGGAGCTCTGGAGCTTGGACGTCTTTCCTTTTGTTCGCGGTAATCACGCTCCGCAGGAGCCGCGGCCACTCCGTGGTAAGCATGCGTTTCGTCAACGGGAATTCTGAATTTAATTACCTTCTCCACTTCACGCAAAAATTTTACTTCTCCTGGAGCGCAAAAAGAAATTGCCACACCTTCGCGACCAGCTCTGGCTGTGCGACCGATGCGGTGAACGTAACTTTCTGGATCGATGGGAATGTCGTAATTGATGACGTGGCTAATTGCGGGAATATCGATTCCTCGAGCGGCAATGTCGGTTGCAACCAACACCTGAATTTCTCCGGCACGGAAATCGGAAAGAGCCTTTTCGCGAGCGCCTTGCGATTTATTGCCGTGAATTGCTGCGGCTTTAATGCCGTGGGTTAG
>CANMEW010000089.1 GCA_947496905.1 Rickettsiales bacterium
CGACAAGTCGCAAATTACTCAGGCCTTACGGCCTTGCGTCATTTGTCAGTTAAAAATGCGATGCATTTTTTAAGGTGTAGCCGTCACTTCGAACTTCTCAAAAAATCCAAGTTTTTCAGAGGTTCCCATACTTTCTACTAATCCACAAAAAACAAAAACCCTCCGAAGCATTTCGCTTCGGAGGGTTTTTTTGTAAAAGCGTTTTAAACCGTTAAAATTTCCCAAGTATTTCGCGGATGGAAGTTTCATTGATTAGAAGCTCAAGATTTTTCTCTCTACGAATGTCAAACTCAGCAATCTCTTCTTTGCTCACTGCATTTTTAGCAGCCAATTCCTTAACAACGCTTCCTAAATTAGCAGAAGCTTTTTTAAGAAAATTCTGGTAAGAATCTTCATTTGGTAAGCCGCTTGCGACTAGTGACTGACTATTGTCAGCTGATACTTTTTTCTGATCTGACATTTGGTTAAAACCAGCGGAAATGTAATCGATTAAAGCGCTAACATTTTCTACTTTTACAGCCGCTGATCCAGAAAGCATGCTATCATCTGGGAATGTAGCAGTTTCTCCATTAACTGAAATTTTGTACAATGGGTTGGAGAATTCCAAACTGTTGATTTTGAGTGCTTTGGAATATTGCACAGACACTTCTTGAATTTGAGTTGGATCAGATGGGATCTGAGCTTGTGCCTCTCCTTGGATTGGAGTCAGAACATATTCGAGATCAATTGAGAAATTGTTTTTGATCAGATTTTTATTCTCTATCACCGCCAAATCAGCAGAACCTTTTTCTGACTTTTCAGAATCTGCAGGAGTTGCTGCGGCAGGCGTAGTTGAAGGAGTAGTTGTTGCTACAGCAACAACAACAGGAGGATTTACTGCTGCCGGAACAGATGGAGTAGCAGCTGGAAGTGTTTGAACCGCATCTAGCTGAGTGGGAATTAAAGCCTTAGAAGCATTGCCAATTGCAATCTCACCAGTTTTGATGCCGTCGATAATTTTCTTTTCCAAAACATTTTTGTAAGCATCCATCACGTCGAAGCCTTCAATGTCTTTGATGTTAGCGGAAATGAGCGAGGTAACTTTTTCGCTGTCATCAACCCTAGATTCCAAATGTATGTTTGACTCGCTTGCGGCATAGATGACATTTTTTTCGGCATCCAAAATTCTGTAGCCAAAATCTTGGTAATTAAATTTAGAAATTCTGCCATTGGCTATTAAAATGCTGATTGATGGATCCTTGCTGAAAGCAATATTGGCGGCATCATTGTTAGAGTCGTAGACTGACACATCTCCGATCAAGGCGACTGAAAACTCAGATGAAAAAATTCCAGCTCTAGCCTCAAGATGCTTCACAGCAACTTGACGTTTGTTTAGCAATGGAGTTGGGAGGGTAAATTTTAAATCTTTTATCGTAATTTTTTGAGAGAGAGGAAAGCCAGAAGCGGAGATTTCTCCAGCAGAAACTTGGGTGCTGTTTTCGTTAATAAATTTATTTATTTGCTTCTCGACTTGCCCAATTTTAAAAAACCAAAACACGCTGTAAACCAGAACTGATGTGGCTAGAAGGATGAAAAATTTAACCAAAATGCTTTTGCTCATAAAGTTGTTTTATTTATTCGGTTTTGGATTTTGAAATTTTCCTGAAGTGCTGGAAATGGTCGCTAAAGAACTTAGCAAAGGGATGAGAAGTCGATTTTTTTAATAAGCGGTTTTTTATAAATAAAGAAGTTTGATGTCTGATGCACGCAGTTAAATTAACCACTGCCTACCTAACTCCGCATCGTATTATTTTTTCATAAAAGTCGCTCCACCACAAATTAAAAATCATGAAAAAACCAGAACTCTTACTTCCGGCGGGAACGCTGAATCGCCTCAAAACTGCGATTCTTTACGGTGCCGACGCCGTCTATTGTGGAACTCCCGACATGTCGCTTAGAGTCAAGTCTGGCTTTACTCTAGAAGATGTTGTTGAAGGCATTAAATTTGCTCACGCTCACGAAAAAAAAGTTTACCTCACGCTCAATCTTTTTTCTCACAACAAGGACATCGAGAAGCTGCCACAATTCATCGAAACCGTTAAAATGGTCAATCCTGACGGTCTGATTATTTCCGATCCCGGAGTGTTTCAATTTGTCAAAGAGCATGCGCCAGACTTGGAGATACACATTTCCACGCAGGCAAATGTTTGCTCATGGTTGACGGTGGATTTTTGGGAGAGGCAAGGCGCGAAGTTGGTGGTAATGGCGCGCGAAGTCAGTTTCGAAGAGCTCGCCGAAATCAGAAAAAAATGTCCGAACATCAAGCTCGAAACTTTTGTCCATGGCTCGATGTGCATGACTTATTCCGGACGCTGTCTTCTTTCGAATTTTATGGCAGAGCGCGGAGCCAATCAGGGCAGCTGTGCGCACTCATGTCGCTGGGGTTACAAATTAAAAATTAAGCTCAAGGACAATAGTGAGCACGAAATTGAAATTAACGAAAATAACAAAGATTTATTCGATTTCTTTTTGGAAGAGGAAGTCCGTCCGGGTGAGCTCATGCCTTTCGAGGAAGATGTTCACGGGTCCTACATTCTAAATTCAAAAGATCTCTGCTTGCTGCCGAAGCTTGATGAATACATCAAAATCGGCCTCGATTCATTCAAGGTTGAGGGTCGCAACAAAACTGAATTTTATGCAGGCTCAGTTGCGCGAGTTTACCGCGCTGCAATTGATGACTACATGTGCGATCCACAAAATTGGCGGGCTGATGACTACATGGATGAAATTAATTCCATCTCCAATCGTGGCTACACTTTAGCTTTTCACGAAGGTCGCTTAACCAATTTAGCGCATGACTACGAAAGCACGGGCTCAACTAGTTCCTACGAATACGCCGCTTGTGTAGTTGAGTGGGATGGAGATGACATGATCGTTGAGGGTAAGAACCGCCTTGATGCCGGAGATGTTTTGGAATTTTTGTCGCCTTACCAGCGCGACCCAATCTTGCTGCGAATTTACGAATTCAAACACGTTAGAGACGGAAAAATTACCGACAGGCTTCATGCGGGACAAAAGCCGCAAATCCGTATTTCAGCTAGCGCTTTCCATCTTTTTGAAGCGGAACAATTAAAGAAATTACTGCCGCCACTTTCACTAATTCGCAAAGAAAAAATGAATGTCGAAGCGGAGAAGTTGAAAGTAGAATCGCGTGAACTTTCCCACCAATTGGAGTCTGGCGAGGTGAGGGAAGAAAAATACGAAGCTAAAAGAAAAAAATATTTTGTAGCACGCGAAATTGCTGATCCAAAAATTTCTCCAAAAACTCCGCGCGTTGGGTTGGATGGATGTTGCGGCAAAAGCTGCAATGGCTGCTTAATTTTTTGGCATGACGAAAAATACGCCAAAGCACGTGAATTGGTTAAAACAAAAAAAATCGGAGAAATGCTGTAGTGAGTTACATCGGGCAGAACATCGTTAAGCGTCAAATTCGCTACGATCTCGAAATCATCGCGCAGTTAATTAAGTCGAAGACGAAAGTTTTGGACATTGGTTGTGGCGACGGGGAGCTGCTAAAATTTTTAAAAAAAAATAAAAATGTTGATGGCAGAGGTTTGGAGATTTCCCAATCTCAGGTCAGCAAGGCTTTAATGGGAGGCGTATCGGTAATTCACGGAGATGCCGAGAAAGATCTCACTTTTTATCCGGACCGCAGCTTCGATTACGCCATTCTCAGCCAAACGATTCAGGCAACGCACGATCCTAAAAAAATTTTAGAAGAAATGCTGCGCATCGCGGAATTCGCGGTGATTTCCCTACCAAATTTTGCTCACATTAAAAATCGTTTGCACCTGCTCTTCAAAGGCACGATGCCAGTAAACAAAACCATCCCTTTCGAATGGTACGAAACCCCAAATATTCATTTTTGTTCAATTGCTGATTTCGAAAAACTTTGCCATCAGTTTAATTTCAGCATCGAAAAAAAAGTTTTTTTAACGGCGCGACACAAGCTAATTAGCTTTCTTGGACATGGGATGATTTCCAATCTCTTCGCCGAATACGGAATTTTTCTAATCACAAAAAATGAACCCGCAGCCACTGGGCAGAAAGAGTTCGTTTTTAAGAAAAGTTTCAGAAATTTAGAGCCAGTACCAAGTTTTTTTAAACCTCTTTGAAAAAGCGACAACCCGCGCCCAAGGCTACTCCAAGACCACTCGCTTAGAGCCACATGCGCTCAAGGCAGTTACAGAAAAAATTACTAATTCCATTTTCTGCAAATCAAACTCTGAAAAGCCTTGAATTTAGGGCGTCGAGTAAAAAGTCTAGATTTTCTCCACGTGGAGAAAATCTTAAAAAATGACTTTTTTAGGCCTCTCTAAAATCACGCAACAAAACCCAGAAAATCACACCTCTTTTCGAGGACTCTTACCAAATCATGAACACATTAAGCTTGATCAAACACAAACCAGTCCTGCTCTGCATTCTTGATGGCTGGGGAATTGGCGACGTCGCTGATGCAAATAACGCAATTGCGCGCGCAAAAACTCCAAATTACGACCGCTTTTTTAAAATTTATCCAAACTCGCAACTCGCAACTTCAGGCTTGGATGTTGGTCTGCCGCAAGGGCAAATGGGCAATTCAGAAGTCGGACACATGACCATCGGCGCCGGTCGAATTATTTTCCAAGATCTACCTAGAATCAGTCACGCCATTGCTGATGGCTCTCTTGCGCAAAATCCAAAATTACAAAAATTAATCTCGGATTTGAAAGATTCCGGAAAGGTCTGCCACTTAATGGGCTTGCTGTCTGATGGCGGGGTTCATTCTCACATTGACCACATTATTTTTCTGGCGGAGCTGCTGACGAAAAATGGAGTAAAGGTTGCGCTTCATGCCTTTCTAGACGGTCGTGATGTGGCGCAAAAAAGTGCGCTACTTTATTTGGAGAAGGTCAAAAACATCAAAATTGCTACAATCTCTGGGCGTTACTACGCCATGGATCGCGACCAGAATTGGAATCGCATTAAACTTGCAACTGATGCAATTATTTTTGCCAATATTCTTACTGGGAGAGAGAGAAATTCTGACGCAATTTTAGCGGTAAAAAATTCCTACGAAAAATCAGTAACGGATGAATTTATTTTACCTTGCGTGATTGGCGACTACGCTGGAATTGCCGATGGAGATGCGCTAATTTTTTGTAATTTTCGTGCTGATCGCGCTCGCCAAATTTCTGAAAAAATTTTCGAAAAAAAGCCTAGTTTACACGCCCTAGCGCTCACCGAATATTCAGAAAAATTGAATGAATTTTACAAAATTTTATTTCCGTCAATCGAAGTAAAAAATTCTCTGCCAGAAATT